>NZ_JBLYNV010000005.1:0-155823 GCF_049310165.1 Endozoicomonas sp. ALE010
GAAAGAATGGAATGAAGCCAGCAAGAAAAGGAGAAGAGACCCACTTGGGCTTGATGAAATAGTGGAATGGGATTTGGATTCATGGGCGACACTGGATTCATTGGCGACAGAGTCAGAACTGGTCAACAACGATGACTGGATGGAAGAGTTCCTACAAGGGCTGTGATATGCATTAAGAAGGTCTTGAAACTGTTGGGACTGCATAACAAAATCTCCCATTTCAGATCCGGCCAATGCCATTGTGGCCATTGATCGCTGGAAGGCTGACTTCAGGTTCGACGCTTCAACCCCGGTGAATGGGTGATGAAAAGTTTTTTTTCGGTTTTGGTCAGGAACTTTGTATCGATCAGGTGTTCAAACAACGCAGGCTCATGTCCGAGGTCACTTTGTTATGAATGTCACTGGTTCTCAAATCATACGGCAAGTTCCAGCTTCACCAGTTCAGGAGAAGCAACACGAAGGAGTGGAAGCCATACCAGCAAAAGAGCCATCCTGCAGTGAGATGGCTAACGTCTTCCCGAAGTTGAGAGACACAGAAACGCTGGTCGAAAAAGCCAAGGCGGTTGCCAGACAATTAAAAGATCCTGACGGTAAATTAAACGACTGGGAGTTTCCCTGTAATTTAACCCCGTTGCATATTGCCTGTCTTGCTGGTGATATGGAACTGTTAAAACTCGCAATGCTGGATGATTTTTGCCAGGAGCACATTGATCAGCAAACATCTGCTGATACTGATGTTGATGCTACTGCAAATGAAACTAGTGCCAATGCAGCAACTGCATCACCAGAGGGCAATAACGAAGTTGGTGATCAACGGCCAATTGCCACGAACCACGACACGGCTTTGCATTTTGCCCTGCTGACCGGCTGGGACAAAGGAGCATTAGCGCTTATCGAAGAGCTTGATGTTCAGGATAAACTGAAAAACACGATTAACGACAGAGGCGAAAGCCTGCTCAGTCTGGCGGCAAGTCACAGCAGTCTTGAAGTTGTTCGTGGGCTTTGCGATTCTTTCAAGGCGAGTGAAAATTATCGGGAGTATCTGTTTCACAAATCAGAACACCAGAGAACCTTGCTTCATTGTGCAGTAGACCAGAATGGTCCGGAAGTTTTCAACTATCTGCAAGATCAGCAAATGTCCGCAACCAGAGAAATGATCGCAGGTTCGGCGAATGATCAGGACAACCAGCTCCGGATGCTCCCGAGAACAACGCGTGCTGATAAAGATAGAAATGGTAATACACCCGAGAAACTTGCCGCAATGAAAGCTGGTCTGCGTTATATCCAGCAATTTCATGACAATCCCAAACTTGTAGAGGAAGTACGTTTTAGTGACAATAAAAACCCCTGGCTAAATTACTACTTGCAAGACATTACTGGTTTAATGCAGCCTATATCCTGGATTTCGCCGTTTAGATCATGCAACCTCGTATGAAGTGATCAGTCACTGCCTGTTCCGAAGTAATTTCTGACCAGGCAGAATCGATTGCCATGGCTTTCCGGTTTATCACAGAACATCTCCACGTTCTACTCTTCACCCCTGGTAAATAAGTGATGGGAAATTTTTGATTGTAGTGAGGAACTTTGTGCCGGTCGTGTATTCAAATTACGCAGACACATGTTCGAGGTCACTTTGTTATGGATGTCAATACTTCCCAAACTAATCTGTCTTTTCAGTCTTCAGCAGCCAAGGAAACGCAACTCGAAGGAGTGAAGGCCACACCAACAAACGGGCCTTCCTGCGGTGAGGTTGCCAAGGCCTTTACGGAGTTGACAGACATTAAAATGTTGGTCGAAACAGCTCAGCTGGCAGCTGGACTATTAAAAAGTGCTGAAGGTGGATTAAACGACTGGGATCTCCCTTGTGATTTAACCCCATTGCACATTGCCTGTCTCGCAGGTGATATGAAGCTCTTACAGCTCGCTCTCAAGAATGATGTCTGCCGGAGTCGCATTGATCAACACACGGCGTCTTGTTCTACTACCACTACGTCTTCTACTCCCGATTCCATTACTATCACTACTACTATCTCTGTCACTGCGGCTATCGCTGCTAATGCTGCACGACTGGAGGACCCTGGCGAGATTAGAAATATCCTGCCAATTGCCATGAACCACGACACGGCCTTGCACTTTGCCCTTTTGACCGGCTGGAATGAAGGGGCACTCACCCTTATGGAAGCACTCAGAAAATTGGGTAAACTGGCAAATACCACGAACGACAAACGCAATAGCCTGTTTAGTCTGGCGGCAAGTCACAGCAGTCTTAAAGTAGTACGTGAGCTTTGCAGTCATTTCATGGGGAGTGAACATTACCGAGCGTATTTATTTCACAAATCAGAAGACCAGAAAACTTTGCTTCATTGTGCTGTGGAGCAGGATGATCATGAAGTTTTCGAATATCTGCAACGGGAGCAAATGGAAACAACCGACAATATAAATTGCGCTTTGGCAAGAAAACATGGCTACCGTTACCACGATTTCCCGGAGAGATTACCGACAACAACACGTGATAATAAAGATAGAAATGGCAACACACCCGAAGAACTTATTGCGCTGAAACTTGGATTGGATAACATCCAGAAATTGAAAGACAATCCCAGGCTCTTAAAGCAAAAACGTTATCATGGCTGTGATAGTCTCTGGGAAAAATATTACTTGCAAGACATCACCTTTCTCATTGATCCAGTATCCTGGATTCCGCCCTGGGAAAAACCACCACTCAGCTACTTCTTCGGATGAAGTGATTGCCTGTTCCAAATCATTTAGCTCAGGACAAAATATCAACAACTGCTTCTAATTCCGATATTGCCTGCGCTATTTCAGTACGATAATCAAACGTTTGTCGCTTAACCGCATGTCGCTTCAGCTGCGTGCGGGCTCCATCGATGGTAAAGCGCTGATCGTATAAAAGACTGCGGATCTGTCGAACCAGCTGTACGTCCTCATGGCGGTAATAGCGCCGATTACCTCGACGAACCGGTGACAGTTGGGGAAATTCCTGCTCCCAATAGCGCAGCACATGAGACTTAACCAAACAGAGCTCACTGACTTCGCCAATGGTAAAGTAGCGTTTGCCAGGGATAGCTGGCAGATCACTCGTCCTGAGTTCCATGTCCTGCATAGGTTTCCACTCTCGCCTTGAGTTTCTGACCGGGTTTGAAGGTCACCACACGTCGTGGGGTGATCGGGATTTCCTCTCCCGTTTTTGGGTTCCGGCCTGGTCTTTGACGTTTATCGCGCAAATCAAAGTTACCAAAGCCGGACAGTTTCACCGATTGGTTTTTTTCGAGAGACTGGCGAATTTCCTCAAAAAACAGCTCGACCATCTCTTTGGCTTCGCGTTTGTTAAGGCCAAGCTCTTCATTCAGTCGCTCGGCCATATCGGCTTTCGTCAGGGCTCCCATGAACCAATCCCCTTTTTTGTTTTTCCCATGGTAATAGCTGTATCGGGTTTTCTGAAAGAAAGATAACAGGCTATTACCATGATCTTATTATTCACTCTGAGGCCATTGACTGGCGTTTACTGACGCAGGCTGGCATCGAAGTCCTGTTTCAAGCGGGCAACAACACGGTCAACCAGCTCATTAACCTCGTCATCCTTTAGAGTGCGGGAAGGATGCTGTAAGGTCAAGCCCATGGCCAGGCTCTTGAACCCTGCTTCAATACCCTGACCGGCATAAACATCAAAAGTATTGACCCGGCGCAACAGTTCACCGGCTTCACTGGCAATTACCCGTTCAATATCGCCAGCAGCAGTGGCGGCATTAACCACCAGTGCCAGGTCACGGCGAACTTCAGGATACTTCGACAGGGCTGCAAAACGGGTAACTTGGCCTTCAGTCACCGCTTTCAGGCTGAGCTCAACCAGGTAAACCGCAGCGGGCATATCCATCGTCTTTGCCAGCGATGGGTGCAGGGCCCCCATATGACCAATCACTTTGCCATCACGAACAATTTCGGCACACTGGCCAGGATGCATGGCAGCATGCTCGCCCTTGCGGAACACAAACTCATTACCGGCCTGACCCAGGGCAAAGACCGCTTCGAAATCGCCTTTCAGGTCAAAGAAGTCAACGGCTTCAGCCTTACCCTGCCAGCTTTCCGGGTGACGACTGCCAGTCATCAGGGCAGCCAGCATTGGCTCCTGTTTAAGTTCATCGCCGTCTTTACCCTTTTCCCTGATAAAGGTCAGACCTGTTTCAAACAGACGAACCCGGCTTTGCTGACGATTCAGGTTGTAGCCAGCAGTTTTAACCAGTCCCGGCAGCAACGTTGTGCGCATCACGGACAGGTCGCTGGCAATCGGGTTGGACAGGGCAACAGGCTCACGCTGAGGATCAAACAGCCGGTGCAGTTCCGGAGCGATAAAGCTGAAGCACACCGCCTCCTGATAACCACGGGCCGTCAGTACACGACGAATGTCTGATTCCTGAACCCGGGACTCGTCCACCTGCTTCATCTTTAACAGCGCTGTCGGCGTGCTCTCAGGCAGATTGTTGTAGCCGTAAATTCGGCCAAGCTCTTCCACCAGATCTTCTTCGATGGCAATATCAAAGCGCCAGCTGGGGACAGACACCGTCCAGCATGCCTGGTCATCGGTCTCTTCAACAAGCGTTAAGCCCAGACCCAGGCGCGACAGTAATGCTTCGATATGACGGTTTTCGATGGCCATACCCAGCAGTGACGTCACTTTTTCAGAACGCAGTGTCACTTCACGCAGAGCAGGCAGGTGGGCTTCGCTGGCCACTTCCGTTACCGGACCCGGTTCACCGCCACAAATCTCGACGATCAGGGCCGTGGCACGTTCAACCGCGTTGTTCTGCAGCTGGAAATCCACACCCCGTTCAAAGCGGTGGGAAGAGTCCGTGTGCAAGCCATAGGAACGGGCCTTACCGGCAATGGTAATCGGATCAAAGAATGCGCTTTCCAGGAAGATATGACGGGTCTGGTCACTGACGCCGGAACCTTCTCCCCCCATCACCCCGGCAATCGCCAGAGCCTTCTGCTCATCAGCAATGACCAGTGTGTTGTCGTTCAGTGTGACTTCCTGACCATCCAGCAGGGTCAGCTTCTCGCCAGCCTCCGCCATGCGCACATGAATGCTGCCAGAGAGCGTATCCAGGTCAAAACCGTGCATAGGCTGACCCAGTTCCAGCATAACGTAGTTGGTAACATCCACCACCGGGTCAATGGAACGAACACCGGAGCGACGCAGATGCTCAGTGAGCCACAATGGCGCAGAACGGGAAACGTCCACGTTACGAATAACCCGGCCAACATAGCGCGGGCAGCCCTGTGGAGCATCAATATGAATCGGGAAGGTATCGTCAATGGCGGGTGCCACTTCGGCTATCTGCTCTTCTGTCACATCCGCCAGAAAGTTTGCGCTGACTTCACGGGCCAGACCGGCGATGCTCAGACAGTCACCACGATTAGGCGTCAGATCCACATCGATGATCTTGTCGTCCAGAGAGAGGTATTCACGAATATTCTGGCCAACCGGGGCATCCGCAGGCAGCTCCAGCAAACCATCGGAAGACTCAGCCATGCCGAGCTCTTCTTCGGCACAGAGCATGCCGAAGGATTCAACACCGCGCAATCTGGCTTTTTTGATTTTGAAGTTGCCGGGCAATACGGCACCCACGGTGGCAAAGGGAACCTTGATCCCCACCCGGGCATTAGGGGCACCACACACCACCTGGCAAGACTCACTGCCGGTACTGACCTGAGTCACCCGCAGCTTATCGGCGTCCGGGTGCTGCTCACAGGCAACAATTTCACCAATAACGACACCGGTAAACTCACCGGCAACCGCTTCAACCTCGTCAACCTCCAGACCGGCCATGGTGATTTTATCCACCAGCGCCTGGGTATCGACCTCAATATTGACCCACTGCCGCAACCACTTTTCACTGAATTTCATGCTATTTACTCAATCCTGCTAAAACCGTTCTTAAACGTTTGAAAATGACGCCGTCCTCAACGGAACTGATCCAGGAAGCGCAAGTCGTTCTCAAAGAACTGGCGCAGGTCATTGACGCCATAACGCAGCATGGCAAAACGCTCAACCCCCATACCAAAGGCAAAACCGGTGTACTTTTCAGGATCGATCCCGGAGTAGCGGAACACGTCCGGATGCACCATGCCGCAGCCCAGGACTTCCAGCCATTTGATCGAGCCATCGTCGTTACGGCCCCACTCAATATCCACCTCGGCAGAAGGCTCAGTGAACGGGAAGTAGGATGGACGGAAACGAACCTGCAGGTCATCCCGCTCAAAAAAGATTCTCAGGAAATCAATCAGAACACTTTTCAGGTCCGCAAAGCTGACTTTCTCGGCAACGTACAGACCTTCCACCTGGTGGAACATCGGGCTGTGGGTCTGGTCAGAGTCGCAGCGATACACCTTACCCGGGCAGACAATGGCAATGGGCGGGTTCTCGTTATTTTTGACGAAGCGCTCCATGGTGCGAACCTGAACCGGTGAGGTGTGGGTTCTCAGTACGGTAGTGTCGTCAAAATAGAACGTGTCGTGCATGGCACGGGCCGGATGGTGACCGGGAATATTCAGGGCTTCGAAGTTGTGGTAATCATCTTCGATTTCCGGCCCTTGCTCCACGGTAAAGCCGATGCGACCGAAATAGTCGGTAATCCGTTCCATGGTACGGGTAATCGGGTGAACAGTACCCGGCACCTGACCACGCCCGGCCAGGGATACATCAATGGCCTCACTGGCCAGTCGGGCATCCAGGGCCTGTTGATCCAGCAACGCTTTCTTATGGTTGATCGCGTCCTGAACCTGCTGCTTACCCTTGTTAATCAGCCCACCTGCTTTTGGTCGCTCCTCAGGGGAGAGCTGGCCAAGGGCCTTGAGCAAAGAGGTCAGCTCGCCTTTCTTACCAAGGAACTGAACGCGGATCTCGTCCAGACCTGAGGCGTCAGCAACGGCTTCAACGGCACTGAGTGCGCTGGCCACCAGCGTATCAAGCGTGTTATCCAGATTCTCCATGGGGTTTCCAAAACAGATGAGCTACAGAAAATAAACGGTCAATTCTAACGGCTGAACCTTGCCTTGGGTAGAGTTGTCACCGCCAATAATGGAGAGTATTTGTCTTTGTGCCTCAACCCGGCTGTGCAGATCATTTGTCAAACACCCCCCGGATTCTTTAGAATCTTGCCAACTTAAAAGGACTGGCACCCAATTGACCATGCAGATCACGGTAAACAATCAGCCGATGGCAGTGGAGCCCCCTGTCAGCGTTGAGGCCCTGTTACAGCAACTGAACCACCTGGAAAAAGGCATAGCCCTTGCGGTCAATAGTAAAATCATCAGCCGCTCCCGGTGGGCATCTTATCTGCTGAGTGACGGGGATAACATTACGCTGATAAAAGCAACGGCGGGTGGCTAGACAAACATAAACCGAAGCGCACTAAATAACGTAAGGCTGGCATGCTGGAAATTGCGGATAAAACCTTTTCTTCACGACTGTTTACCGGAACCGGAAAGTTCAGTAACAGCCAATTGATGACCGATGCCATCATTGCCTCCGGCAGTGAGCTGGTCACTATGGCGTTGAAGCGGGTTGACCTGAATGAGCAGCAGGACAATATCCTCGGGCCTCTTCTCGACCGACAGCTGGAGCACAACCTGAACCTGCTGCCAAACACCTCAGGTGCCCGCACTGCGGATGAAGCCATTTACGCAGCCCAGCTGGCCAGAGAAGCCCTCGGCACCCATTTCGTCAAAGTCGAAATTCATCCAGACCCCAAATACCTTCTGCCAGACCCCATTGAAACCCTGAAAGCCTGCGAAACATTAAGTGCCATGGGTTTTGCCGTCATGCCTTATATCCATGCAGATCCGGTTCTCTGCAAACGCCTGGAGGAAGTGGGTGTTGCCGCCGTTATGCCCCTGGGTTCCCCCATTGGCAGTAACCTGGGTCTGAAGACCAAAGAGTTTATCCAGATCATTATTGAACAAAGCTCGGTACCGGTGGTGATTGATGCGGGCATAGGCAGCCCTTCCGATGCGGCCCAGGCCATGGAGATGGGGGCTGATGCCGTGCTGGTTAATTCCGCCATCGCCGTGGCCCGTGATCCGGTACAAATGGCCATCGCCTTTAAAGAGGCCGTTATCGCCGGACGCAGGGCTTACCAGGCCGGTCTTGGGGGGCGCTCTTTGCAGGCCCAGGCCAGCAGCCCGTTAACGGCCTTTCTGGATGAACTTTAGGAGAGGACCTGATGACCTTTCTTGACCACTTTAATCAGCTTCAGTGGGATGAACTGAAAATGACCATCCACAGCCAGACCGCTGCGGATGTAGAGAACGCCCTGCACAGCACCAGACTGAACCATCAGCAGTTTCTGGCACTGATATCCCCTGCGGCAGAGCCCTACCTGGAAGCCATGGCGCAAAAAAGCAGGCAGCTGACCCGACAACGGTTCGGCAATACTTTGCAGCTCTTTATTCCCCTCTATCTCTCCAACAAGTGCACCAATATCTGCACTTACTGCGGTTTCAGTCTCGGTAACAAAATTCGCCGAAAAACCCTGAAGATGGACGAGCTGGACCGGGAAGTGGCAACGATCAAAAAGATGGGCTTCGATCACATCCTGCTGGTGACTGGCGAAGCCCCCGGGACAGTGGGTGTCAGCTATATCAAATCGGTGATTGAGCGGCTGCGGCCACACTTTGCCCATATCAGTATTGAGGTCCAGCCTCTGGATCAGGAAGATTACCAATCCCTGATGGCAGCTGGCCTTGATGCAGTGCTGGTTTACCAGGAAACCTATCACCGGCCTGCCTATGAGCAATACCATCTCCGGGGCAGCAAAATGAATTTCAACTACCGCCTTGAAACCGCTGACCGACTGGGACGGGCGGGCATTGATAAAATCGGCGTTGGTGCCTTGATTGGTCTGGAAGACTGGCGAACCGACTCAGCCATGGTGGCGGCTCACCTGGATTACCTGGAAAAGACCTACTGGCGCACCCGTTACTCCATTTCCTTCCCCCGGTTGCGCCCCTGTGAAGGTGATTTTCAGCCGGTATCGGTGATCTCTGACCGACAGCTGGTTCAGCTGATCTGCGCTTACCGTCTGTTCAAACCGGAAGCCGAGCTCTCCTTATCCACCCGTGAATCGGCAACGTTCCGGGATAATGTCCTGCCCCTGGGCATCACCACCATGAGCGCCTATTCCAGCACCCACCCCGGTGGCTATGCCGATGACAATATCCTGGGCAATGAAGATCTGGAACAGTTCACCATTGACGACAACCGACGTCCAGAAGCAGTGGCGGATGCCATTCGTGCCAAAGGGCTCGAACCGGTCTGGAAAGACTGGTCGCACTGTTTCAGCCATTAACAGTTTCACTTGGTCAGTTATCCGGCTATGAGCAACTCAGCAAACAATTCATCAGGCAACTCTTCTGACAATGATGACATCTCTGCTTTCCTGAAAGAGATGAAAGGCGTCAACCCGTTAAAACAGAAAGCAACCGCAGATACCCGGAGAGTTCAGCGGGTCACACCGGGCCAGGAGATTCGCAAGGCCGCTGCGGAAGACACCTTTACCGACCCGAATTTTCTCTCCCTGCTCAACCCGAAGATGGTCAAACCCCATGACTTTCTGGTCTGGAAGCGGGATGGCGTACAGGAAGGCGTGTTCAAAAAACTCCGCCTGGGCAAATATGATATTGAGGCACGCCTTGACCTGCACCACAAAACCGCCCGGGAAGCCCGGGAGCAGGTTTTCCAGTTTATCAATGATTGCCGGGAACACGAGCTGCGTACCGTCTTGATAGCCCACGGGCGCGGTGAGAAAAGCAGTCCACCTGCCCTGCTGAAAAGTTACCTGTACAACTGGCTACCCCAGATGGAAGCGGTGCTGGCGTTTCACAGCGCACTGAAAGTCCATGGCGGCTCTGGAGCACTGTATGTGATGATCAGAAAAAGTGAGCGGGAAAAACTGGAAAACCGCGAGCGCCACGCAAAACGGACAAAATAAACTACCTGAAGTCGGCAAATGTTAGAACTATAAGACCAAATCCGAGTCTAATCTGAACTCAGAATAGCTCGGAAAGGTGACAGAGATGGATGCCAATCAGTCGGCTTCAGCAACTCAAGGTTCTTCAATTGGTTCTCACACTGAGACTCCCACCTCTCAACCAGGACCTCGTTCACGGCATAAGCATCGAGAGATTCATCGACCCAAAAAAGCCTCCAAGAGCACTTCTGCCCGCAGCCTCTCAGAAAGAGAGAAAGTTGCAAAAGCTCTATATGACAGGGGGGCCTCCTCTATGCAGCATATTCCTGACCGGGTTCTTAAAAATCAGTGGCAATCAGAAACCGCTCACCTTCCGAGAGAATACCAACGACAGCATATTGCTGAGATGCAAGGATTAAAAAAAATACAAAAACTGGTTCAGGAGGGACGAAAAGATGAGCTGGATAAAATTATTGGGACCACAGTATCTTATACAGATATTACCGATGGCATTCAAACAGTTATAAACAAAAGTGAACTGCATCCGGGAAAACCCGGCATAAACCAGCAACTCCAGCAGATTAAAGAACAAACGCCTGTTACTCAATTAAAAGTGCTTAAATCAATAGCGCTTGATTTATCAGGTACATTACAAAGAAAAAGCAAGGAGTTCCTGACAAAAACAGACAAGGAAAACTTTCATCACTGGTTTCAGGCAAGCATGCGCTGCATGCTGAAAACAGACGCTATTGAGCAGCCATCTGATAGCAAACTGCCTGTAATTGCTGAAGCAACCCTTCAGTTGTTTCAGATAATAATCGACAGACAATTAGCCGATCCCGATCTTGTGCCTTATGTTCTTCTGGCAAAAACATTGGGTAAACTTTACAAGCTGTCCATTAATCAATCTGTTTCGGGAGAAACAAGAGCCAGACTAACGACGGTTATCGCATCACTTTGTGATAGCTTTGAGAACTCTGACATTGCCCGAACCCCGGCATTTATTGGTTTGAGAGAACAATCGCTGGTCATTCACCTGAAATCACTAAATCCTGCCGGAGTTAATATTCCTTCCAGTAAAAGCATGGAGGTTCTTACTGATCTTATTGAAATAGCTCCAACCACAGAAAACATATTTTTATTGATAAAAAACCTTGTAAACTTTTATGGTCTGGTTGACTTTGGAGATGAAGAGCAAGTAAGGCAACAGATAAAAAAAATTACTGCATCAGATGTTTCCGATGCTCTGATTGCTTACCTTGACGGCAACATCACAGAAGTTGTTGCTTCAGATAGTCAAAACCCCATGGTTATTTGGCTGAAGGCTATGATTGCCCTTAACCATCAGCTTGACCCGGAAAAGTCTGAACGGTTATTAGTTGATGCTGCCAGTAACGATGATACGATGCATTTTGAACTGGCCCGGTTTTACCTTGAGCACTGCCAATCACCTGATCTTGAAAAACTGGCAACCATCAAATCCTTATTAGAGAAATCAGAATCCAGACTCCATGAAGCAGAGCGGTCTTTATGGTTGCAATGCAATGCAAAGGTTAATCAACTTATATTCCTGGCAGAAGAAAGCCAAATAACACCATCAAGTAATAATGCATTGCAAACCGTTCCTCCTGGGAAAAACGACAGGGTTGAGCTAATTGAAGCCAAACCTTCAGCAACATCTGCCATAGAGACGAAGCAAGCGCTATTAACCGATCTGTCTTCAGTGATGTCACTGACAGAAGCGCTCATCAATAAATATCAATATCACCAGGATACCACTTCTGGTAATAACGATGCGGTTAAAGAATTTTCAGTTATTGGCTGGAAGGGAAAAAAACTCAACCCTTTTGAAGCAATGAAGCCTGAAAACCGGAATCCTGTCATCAATAAGCTGCTTCGCCATATTCATACCTGTAGAATTTTCAACAATCTTGAAGAGGAAGTCAGATGTTATGACATTCTGAAAAACCAGAAATTCATGTTCATGTTACAGTTCGAACGCCTGCTCGAAGAAGCAACATGGACGCTTCTTCATTGCACTGAAGATCCGCATAGCGGTGGTCTGAGATCAACTCAACAAGAGCGGCTGGATGCCCTGAATTTAGCAAAGCAGATGATGATCCTATGCCTGCAACATACGGTTAAACAACCTGAGATAGTAGACAGTAAGCAGCGAGTTAACGACCGTATTGCATCGCTAACTGACTGGCTTGATAACATCAATAACTTTGGCGGCGATAAAGAATTGCAACAGTCTATGAGACACAATATCCGTTGTCGCGCAGGAAGTGGTCTTGGTCATATCTTTCGATTTATTCAGGAGGAAACAGGAAGAAGCGAAATGGCAAAAAAGGCCTCCCTGTGCTTCGGGGCCAAGACGACATTTGACCCCTGCTATAAACCCGAGTGCAAAGGCCCTAAGGAAAATAGAGAACAATACTACCGTCGGGTAACTCTTTACCGATAATCTGAATGTTAAACCACACTCAGCGTTGGAGGCTCTTAGTGTGGCATACCTGTCCTCATTGCCAGTCACAAGCATAGATATAAAAACTGATCAAAATTGATACAGATCATTCATCTTTTATTTTTTTGATAACTTTTATTCAGTTAGGTAGTACCACTTATTGCTGATAGTTATGGAGAGGCACAGACTAAACCCAGCCAGCCTGCTTTTACCAAGCAAAACAGGCTTATCCGATGCAGGCTAATGATTTTCCTCCAGTGCGCAAGTATGGCGCTATCCCAGGCCAAGAAAATGACAGACCTTACCCAATACCGAATTGAACACGATCTGCTCGGTGAAGCTCCGGTTCCGGAAAATGTTTACTATGGCATCCAGACCCAGCGTGCCATTGAAAACTTCCAGATCAGCGGTGTTCAGCTGAACCACTATGCCAACCTGCCACGGGCCCTGGCTATGGTCAAGAAAGCCTGTGCACTGGCGAACCGTGATCTGGGCATGCTGGACCAGCAGAAAGCAGAAGCCATTGCTGATGCCTGTGATGAGATCATCGAAGGCCGTCTGCACGATCAGTTTGTTGTTGACATGATTCAGGGCGGTGCGGGTACTTCCACCAACATGAACGCCAACGAAGTCATCTGTAACCGTGCCCTGGAGCTTATGGGACATCGTCGTGGTGAATACCAGTACCTGCACCCGAACACCCACGTCAACATGGCACAGTCTACCAACGACGTATACCCGACAGCGATGCGTCTGGCCATGGTGCTCAAGCACAAGTCACTGCTGGTTGCCATCAAGACCCTGAAAAATGCCCTGGACGTCAAAGCCAACGAGTTCAACGACATTCTGAAGATGGGCCGTACCCAGTTGCAGGACGCCGTTCCTATGACCCTGGGTCAGGAATTCCGTGCCTTCAGCACCACCATCGGTGAAGACATTCAGCGTATCGGTGAAATGGCCGCGCTGCTGCGTGAAGTGAACCTGGGTGGTACGGCGATCGGTACCGGCATCACGGCTGACAGCCGTTATGCGCCGCTGGCCATCAAATACCTGAGTGAAATCTCTGGCCAGGAAATGATTCTGGCTGGCGACCTGGTGGAAGCCACGTCCGATATGGGCGCATTCGTTATTTTCTCCAGCGCCCTGAAACGTCTGGCGGTTAAGCTGTCCAAAATCAGCAATGACCTGCGTCTGCTCTCCAGTGGCCCGCTGTGTGGCTTTAACGAGATCAACCTGCCAGAGATGCAGCCTGGTTCGTCGATCATGCCTGGCAAAGTGAACCCGGTTATTCCGGAAGCCATGAACCAGATCGCGTTCCACGTTATTGGTAACGACATGGTTGTAACCCTGGCTTCTGAGGCTGCACAGCTGCAGCTGAACTACGCTGAGCCAGTATTGGTTTATAAGATTCTTGAGTCTATCCAGCAGTTGTCTGCCGGCATGAACATGCTGACCGAGAAGTGCATCAAGGGCATTACCGCCAACCGTGACGTGTGCCAAAGCTACGTAGACAACAGTGTTGGTCTGGTTACCGCACTGAACCCATACCTGGGCTACGAAAACTCCAGCCGCATCGCCAAGACTGCCCTGAAGAGCGGCCGTCGTGTAGTTGACCTGGTGCTGGAAGAAGGCCTGCTGACCGAAGATCAGCTAAAAGAGATCCTGAAACCGGAAAACATGATTGCGCCGCTGAATCTGAGCCAGTCAGCTCACTGATGATTTAACACTGACTTCAGAGCCTGTAGAAGTACAGGCCTTTTGCTTCAATACCCTCCACCACAAACACTCCACCTACGCACAAATCCACAACCCAAGCAGTATTATCCCTGATAACAATACAGGAAATATCATCTAATATAATGCGCCTTACTCAGATTGATGTTTGTTTGCGTTACATAACCTGTAAATTTACGCAGTCAACGGAAATACTGGTACGAAACCAGAAGAAATTGATACCTGCGGGAAGTATTACTCTGCATAAACTGCGAAAATAACGACTGATCTTCAAAAAGAGTTCCAGTGTAAGCCGGAGTTGTTTTTTATTTGCCCTGATAAAGCAACAGCATCACACTCTGCTAAACTCTTTGCCGAGAGACGCTAAAACACAGAGCGAATTCCACAACTTTTAAGCAATCTTTTTCAACCTGTGTGACTTCCGGCCAACCTTCCGGTTAACGCAGTTGATGCTCAAAGAGCGTTAATTATGGCTTTCCCGCATCACTTCTTTCCAGCCTGATGGCAAAAACACCGAATTATACGGCAAACTTCTCACAGTGGAGTCATTATGCAGCAACAGGACATGAAGCAAGAACCAACCGTATTTATCATCGATGATGACGAGGCTGTGCGTGACTCGCTGAAAATGTTGATGAGGTCAGTAGGTCAGACTGTCGAAGCCTTCTCTTCACCTGCTGAGTTCCTTGAAGTTTACGATGAAAACCGGCCTGGCTGTATTGTGCTGGACATCCGCATGCCCGGCATGAGCGGACTTGAGCTGCAGAGCAAGCTCAACGAGATGCACTGCATTCTGCCCATCATCTTCATCACGGGTCATGGTGATGTGCCTATGGCGGTTCAGGCCATCAAAGATGGCGCAATGAACTTTATCCAGAAACCTTTCCGCGACCAGGAACTACTGGACCTGATCAACGATGCCCTGAAACTGGATACGCAGCAGAGAAGAGAACTGCTGGAGCACAAGGAAATTCTCCGCAGGCTGTCAACCCTGACTGATCGTGAGCGTGAAGTACTGCACCATGTGGTTGAGGGTAAAGCCAACAAGGTCATCGCTGCGGATATCAACCTGAGTCAGCGCACGGTGGAAATCCATCGCTCCCGCGTTATGGAAAAGATGGGTACCAAATCCCTTGCTCACCTGGTGCGTCAGGTCATGCAGGTAAAAGAACATCTGGACGGCGAATTTAACTTCAAAATCTAACCTGCACCGGCCTGCTCCGTATACCTCACTCTATGAGGTTGCGGAGCCACTTCTGCATAAGCTACACCCGCTTTCCCGGATTGGTTAACCAGCCAGCTTGAAACACCTGTATAAAGTTTCGATACCATGGCTAATGGAATGAAAAGCAAGTCGTTTACTTCTATAATGGAATTACCCCGAAGCTATTACGGGATTGACCAAATAACGACCCATTATAATTTCCGTTTAATTCTAAAAAAAATGATCTAAACGAATAATATAATAATTGAACGAACGAACAGTCATACACTTAGGTACTCGCCGAATCACGTCAAGTACATCCCTCCATTCAGGATTAAGCCAGCTAAACCTAAACTGAAGTCGTACCATTAGACAATGGCAAGAAGAGACGGTGAAATACTTTCTAAACAAGTTCGGTTAAATTTGAATCAGAGGGTATTTCATATTTTAAAGGTTGCTTCTTGAGCTGCTGTTAACGGCGAAACAGCCTGCATACGCCATGCATGCCAATCCTGCCGCATGTTATCGATAAGCAGCAGCTTTTTTGCTTACAGCTGTTTCATTGCAACACGCCTTGCAAACGACAGGTTACTTATTACCGCCAGGCTGCCTTTATGAACCTCGCAACCCACTGCTCAGTCTACTTATTGGAACAGGATTCCGGCACTGCCGAGACTATTCGCAGCCTGTGCCATGAAAAATCCATGGAGCTTATCTGCTTCAGTTCGCATTTTGAACTGTTAAATGCACTTAAGGCCGACCAGCCATCCTGTATCATTGCAGCCAATGACCAGCCTGATGGTCAGGCCCTGAACCTGATGCAGGACCTGGCCAGTAGCGACCACCAGGTTCCGGTTATCATCCTTGGACATCATAATGATGTATCCAGCGCTGTTGCAGCCATTAAAGCGGGCGCTGTCGATTACATTGAAAAACCCACCATCTACGGCCGACTGGCAGAACAGCTGAACCTGGTCGTCAAACAGTCATTCCAATAAGCTTAAGCACATAAAACCCTATGTGCTTGCAGGCTGCTTTATTGGGATGGGCACTTTCGTAAACAGTCTTTAACCGGTTACGCACTTGATAGCGGATTAATAAAAGTCCTGATTGGCCAGAGTGTTCTCACGCCCCTGCACATAATCAGACAATTGTGCCAGTATATGCTGTTTTTCCAAATCTTCCCCAGCCACCGCCTGTGCCTCTCTCAATTCGTTCCAGAAATGATCAAGCGTTAATAGTTGTTTATTGTCCGGATGTAACTCCCCAGACAATCGATCACGGCAATATTGCTTCCAAAGCCCCCGGTCTTCTTTATCCATGGTTTCAAAATAGTGTCGGCCACGATAACGAAACAGCATCTCTTCCAGCCGCTTATCGGAAAACGAGAGGCCAAGTTCAGGTAACTGCGCAGGGTTGGATGAAACAATCCGGCTCATTTCGTTTTTGTCTGCCGGTGAGAAGAAACCACCCGAATAAATCATCTGATCAGGATCCGTGTGCCTTATCGCTGGTGATTCTGAAAACACCGCCCTGAGTTTTGCCGCCAGCCCGTTGTCCGCCAGCAACTGGCTCCGGTGCGCTTCACACCTGGCAAGGTCCAATTCAAGACGATCCTGGTCTTCGGTCCTGAGAACATTCAGGGGAGCAACCGCCGGGCATTTATTAATATGAATGGTCTTTAACGGAATTCGAGCTTCCCCATCACCTAATTGATCAACGGGTGTAAACAGCCTTCGTCGTATTTCATCCACCGACAAATTCAACAAAGGTGCCGGATCCACCGACAGATCATAAACGACAATACCATTACGGTTTACCGGATGATCAATCAACGGCAGCACCACAGCCAGGTTATTGCGCCGTGCTCCAAACATACCGGAGACATGTACCACCATCTGCTGGCTGACCAGATTTAATAACCCGGCCACTTCACGTTTACCACGATGGGACAGATAGAACTGGAACACCCTGGGCTGCCGTTGGCGAATCAACCTTGCCAGCGCAATAGTGGCACGGACATCACTCAGGGCATCATGAGCTGCACCGTGATCCAGACCATTCGCCGCAGTAATCTCCTCCAGCCTGAAGCTTTTGCAACCATCTTCACGCAACGGCCATTCAATGCCTTCTGGCCGCAAAGCCGCAGTCAATCGGACCAGATCGATCAAATCCCAGCGACTGTTGCCATTCTGCCACTCCCGAGCATAAGGGTCATAAAAATTCCGGTAGAGGATGTTCCGGGTTACCTCATCATCAAAGCGAATAGTGTTATAGCCCAGAGCACAAGTGCCTGGCACCATAAACTCCGTATGAATACGACGAATAAAGTCCGGCTCCACTGTCCCCTGCTCGTTCACCTTTTGTGGTGTCAAGCCGGTTACCAGACAGGCCATAGGGTTCGGCAGATGGTCTTCCGGCAATTTACAGAAAATATTCAGCGGCTCTCCCACCTCATTCAACTCTGCGTCCGTCCGGATACCCGCAAACTGGGCTGGCCAGTCAAGGGCAGGATCGATACCGAAAGTTTCGTAGTCATGGAAATAAAATGACTGCATATTAGCCCCTTTCATCATTATTCATAAAATCAGACACAACCGATCCCAACAGAGTTCAGGCTCTCTTTAAACTTCTTCTCTTTACTTTTGGGAATCACGATCTGCTGCTTACCCAACCGCTGACACCACTTGGACAGCACTTTATCGTTGATAATAAACTCGACAATGTCCTGAGTTTTGCAGTTCACGATCAGCGCTTCTTCTTTTATCTCCACGCCCCCGACATTGGCCGCCGCCTGCTTGAGGATACTCTCACAATCTTCCGGTAAAAAGGGCTGATCATCCCGAGCCTGAAGGAAGGCCTTTAATTCATCGACACTACCGCCAATTTGCAGCGTTTCCATCATCCTTTTACGGGACAGCTTCCAGATATGATCCTTATGATGATCAGCGTACAGTGACAGGAAGCGCTGTTCCCAGGGCGTCGGCTCACGGTCAAAAGCAATGCGTCCTTGTCGTTGAATGGTCAGCGGTGTTTCAGTTGACTCCTTATGGTCTGCCTTATAATGGTCAGTCAGACCCAGTGCGTACTGACCCAAAGGTGTCAGGCGGAAATATCGCAGACCGTCGTAGCGGCTGAGGCACTCCATATCGCCGTATTGATCATCAAAGCTCTCATCGTGATCAGGGGGAGCCATTACCACATCCACCAGCCCCAGGGTTGCCGCATACTCCAGCAGGAAACAGCGCAAATAACGGACTTCAAGATAGTCCCAACTCCTGCCATCGAGACATCCGTCACCCGGATTGTAGATATAGAGATGGTGCAATGCTGTTGTCACTTCCAGGTCAGCACCGGTGATGAACATAAAATTGGCAAAGTCGGCAAAGGCAATCCAGGCATTGACTTCACAGCCCTTCAGGTAAGCAGTAATGACCTCTCTTCTTTTCAGGACATCGGTGAAATAGCGCTTCCCTTTACCGGTTTGTCCCTTGATGCGATCAATACGACGAAATTCGTCTTCTTTCTTATTATTCAACCATTGAGCCCACATTTCCCTGATGGTGTCAGCCGGGTTGCGATCTGTCTTTTTGGCAGGAATCAGTGTGGTGCCTGACTGTTTGGTAAATTTGCTGTTGCCCAGTAGTCTCAGCCAGCCGTAAGCCAGCATCGACTCGCAACCTTTTGCATCATCACACGGGTCGTCGCCATAGTATTCATGTACGGCGGAAGACACTTTTTTCAGCGTCGCCCCTGAGGCAACCCCTGTTTTCTCACTGACCTTGATTTGCTTATCCTGCAATAACAACTGTATTGAATGCAGCTCACTCAGGGCCAGCCGTTCCCGTTCAAACAGAATATGATGGTTGGGCAGAGGCTCTGGCAAGACGACGGTTGTCAGCGTGTCCGGTTCAGGTTTTGCAACCAACTGCTTTAGGGAAGCCATGACCGGCTCGGGCATTTTTCGAATGTTGTACCAGTCAGAACCCACAGTGAAGAAAAAGACCATGACAGCGTCTGATGGTTCCTGTCGGTAGTACCAAATGCTACTTTGTGGTTTATTCGGAAAGTCGCCGTATTTCAGTTTGAAGCGGCCCCGATCAATCAATCCGCCATAATTGAACAGCGACTCCTGCAATAAGGCCATCTCAAGTTCTGACAGTTTCCCCAGGTATGTTTTCAGGATCGTCTGGTCTGTCAGACCTTCTGCGATTGAGTTAACCAGCTCGGTTTTGAGGTTTTTTTTCGATTTAACGCCAAAATAGGTCAGATACTTGCTTTTCAGGCTGTCGACCGTGTCGTTGCTGATAGCTCGTTTAAGTTCAGACATAAAATTCGATACACGTTTAAGAAAGGTTGGGTAACCGTAAGGCGGAATATTACAGCAGATACTCAGTGTAGCAAGATCAGGTAAAGTGTACTGGTGTTTACCAATACAAAAACACTCTCGCTCAACAATAACGTGGCCGATATCAAGTTTGAGAAGGGAAGAGGAGAGAAGACAATGAAACAGAAAGATTCAGACATCATCCTGCCACTGAATAATAATCTGGCCCCGGCTGACATCGTACAAATGTCGGGCAAGATGCTCTCTTCCCGTTTCTGGCATTGAGATCATCATCCTGACTGACTGACCATAGTCACACTGTTCAAGACTCGCTTGAAACTGGCCAAGGTGGTGACGAACCATCTGCTCATGGGCATAGTCACAGAGAAGTACACCCGCTCTTAGTGCAACCCGCTGCTCAAGCGGCAATTGTTCACAGGCCTGCTGAACAGACGCACTGTAAGCCCTGACCAGCCCACCAGCTCCCAGTTTCACGCCACCAAAGTAACGCACCACCACAGCCACAACATCACCAATACGCTTATGTTGAAGTACATTCAACATCGGGCGGCCTGCAGTACCAGAAGGCTCGCCATCGTCGTCAAACCCAACCACAGCACCGCCATCCGGTGCTCCTGCAACGAAGGCTGAACAGTGATGCGTGGCATCCGGGTATTCGATACGCTTTTCTTCGACAAAAGCCTGGGCTTCCTGGCGAGAGTGGGCCGGAGAAATGCAGGTAATAAATCGGCTTTTTTTGACTTCGGTTGCAACCGTTATAACTTGGGCAGGGACAACGTAATCAGCAGACATGACGACCTGGGACAGCAATCGATCGGTAACGTAAGATTCTACCTGTAAACGTCAGTCTGTGACTTCGTCAAAGGTAAAATAACTTTTCAATGTTTCAACCAGATCGATAATATCATGACCCGCATTGACAATACTGTAGCCAGAGTCAAAATATTCCGGCCCAACATCAGGCTTGCACCAGTGGCATCGTGAATCAAAATCCAGATACCGCTCCCCCATCTCATCATCGGGAAGAATAATACGCATATTATAAACAGCGCCAATCAACACAGGGACAGAGCTGATCAGCATTAAGCCATTACAACTGATGTTCCCGATACTCCCCATAACTCGCATGGTGTTGCGGTTATAAATTTTCAGATAATCCTGCAACTGATGACGCTTAATCGAGCGGCGTTCCTTGCCACTGGGTGTTAACGACATATATCACGCCTTGTTTGTTTAAATATAAAAACCAGACACCATCATCTGAATACTTGTAATATTGAACTCAAATAGAGCAACTCGAATCTATTCAAACGTTTCCAACAACAGTTAAGTAGCTAACCATATGAAATCATCATTACAACTTGATTGTTTTTCTTCTATCGATTGCATCCTGGGTACGCGCAGCATCTTTTACCAGTGTTTTTCTATATCTTTTATTAGCGGCCAACAGCTCGTCCTGAATCCGTCCCAGACAATTCGTCAATTGAACACCTCCTTTTATGCTTAACTCTGCCCTGGCCATTTGTTTGGCATTATCTTCTTTTCTCATATCGTCAAGAGCAACAAGCTGGTTCTTTAATCGATCATCTAATTTTTCAACAGTGACATGCCAGTCCCATTCTTTGGTTGGTAATCCGGACTTTTGAGTCAACATGATTGCGGTAGGATGTGGACCTTTTTTCGCTGGATAGAGATAACCTTTTCTATCATTTACGGTTCTGAATTGTTTTTTAAGCCCCGGCATTACTTCTCCCAGATATCCACACAACTTTCCGAAATTATTATTATTATTCTTATCCGAGGCAAATGTAACAGCAGATAATGCCTTGGCCAGTTCATGATAAAATACTTCTACGGCACTGCCCTGCTCCCGGCAAAACTCTGTGAGTGTGGCTAAATCTCCACGTTCTTGCACTGCCCGGAGCTTATCATCCAGCTCTTGTTTGGCTGCGGCGACTCTATCCCATCCTGAAGTGGCCACAAGTCCGATATCTTTATTCCGCTTATTTTCAATGGGCTTACCTTTATTGCAAAGACTATCAATTTCTGAATATAAATGATCAGCCTTTGCCCACAATTGGCCGCAATGTTCTTTGAGTTCCTGTGGAATGTTATGTATCACTGTCTGAGAATCTGGCCTGATTCCCCTTGCCTGTAATTTAGCAATACATTCTTTAATTTCATCATCCATGTGCTCGCTTTTGGCAACGGCCTCAAGGGATTCGTCTTTATTAAAGTTATTAAAGCTCTCCCTTTCTATTTTCTGTAACTCTTTATGAACTTTGCTTCTCAACTGACCTTCAAATTCCTTAACATACACTTGATGGTTATATTCACCCGCACTTCCCACCGGAGTGATGACCTGGCCAAGCTCAACCTTACCAAGTACCTTTTTGGCCCTGTCACCGCGCCAGGTATGAGCATTGGATAAAATCTCATCAACATCTGCGCGCTTACTCCCTCGCTCAAAGCTTGTCTCACAGGCTTTTACAAACGATGAATCTTCACGAAGTGCCATCATGGTAGCTATGGTTTCCTGAGACTGATTCTCCCCATACCACTGGGCTCTTTTGAAATCCGCCAGAGCGGTTTTCACTGAATGGGGAAAGACATTGCACTCCCAGGATTTGAGAAAGGTTCCCAGATCACGTTCAAGGTTAGTGTCATATTGGCCGTCCTCATCCGGAGGCGAAACATGCAGTTTGGCATGGATCACTCGTAACTGCTCAGGACTCACCTTATTGTCTAACTCGCCCAGCAGTTTCGCCATCGCTTCCTGAGCGCGCTTATCGGCTCGCTCACAGGCATTGGTCAGTTCTTTCTGCTTCTCACGGTACTCGTGGCTCACGCTGCCATTGGGTGGCAAGAATTTCGTATTAAGCACCATAAAGAATTCCTGCCCCCCTTTTATATTTAAAGGGCTCGACTTGCGAGAGAATCGACCAAACTCCTGGGCCATTATATTGCCGCGCCTGTTGTCATCTTCAAGCAAGCCAAGGTGGATACCGACACTGGTCGCACTTTGAGGACAATCCGTTCCGGTACCCTGCGTCTTGTCAAGGCGAACGTCGTAATCCTCAGGGTTCTTTCGTATCAACGCCTCCAATTCCGGTGAAACCACGGCGTCTGATTGCTGGTATTTTTCCTGTTTCGGATGGTACAAACAGAGCTGTTTCTGATCGTTGTAGTACAAAAGCCCCCGAGCCTTGCCACCTCGTGCTTCTTTCAGATAGTCATAATCCTTCTTTACGTGCATGAACCGGTCTTCACCATTATGGTTACCATCAAACAGAATGATCTGTTTATCCTTACCGGAACGCTCCATCACCTGCTTGAGGACGTTAATTCTATTCTCCGGGTCGGATGTATCACCGGACAAGACAGGCGTGGTTTTCGATAGCCAGTTGAAGAGTCTGGCTTGGGTTGTCATGGCGTTCGATTCGCATTTTTTCGCTGCCTCTTGAACGGTGGCCGATTTCGTCAACCCTGCCATGGTAAAACCGGTTCCCATGGTGGCTGACAGACAGACTTTATTCTTACTGCCGCTCAAAAAGGCTGCCAGCAATTCGGCCACTTCGCGTTCATTTATCGGTTTCGTCCCGAGCACGCTTTGCGCGCGGCTCGTATCTGCGGCCTGCTCCTTAAACTCATCACTACTGCTTGGTGTGGATAACCGGTCATACTCATCAACAACCTTCAGCCCGTCGTATTGCAATGCATCCAAAATGTCGTCTAATAAGCGAATCTCTTTTTTCAGCGTAGCCGGGGTTTCTTTACAGTGCGCCTGGTAGTCTGCCGCATCAATGGTTTTCAGTCGGTCCCTGAGCGTCATTAATAGCAGGACATCCTTGGTGGAGATACCCAGCGGGGCTTTCGCACTCACCTGCGCTTTAATATCCTCCAACACCGCCGGTGACCACCATTTCTCGGGAGCGCCGGACTTGGGCACAAAATCTTTAAACAGATCCAGCCTGCGGTAGGTTACGCCGGAATCAGCAAAATAACCTGTCAGGGAGTGGTCCAGTTCAGCCTGGTTATTGGCTGGCGCAATGATCCGAACAGGATGATCTTTCCTGCAGGCCTGATCGGCAACCAGGGGAATAATTGTTTTACTTTTACCGTAACCGGTACCCAGCTGGAACACCAATGTATTACCTTTTGACGTCCTGCCTTTCTCCATTTTCTGCACAAATTTAAATGCTTTTTCAGCCATCTTTGGCTGATCGCCACGCAGGACCAGCCCGCCTTGCTCAAATGAAATCATGGCCCGGCTTTGTTCATCCAGACCACGACGGTAATGAGACTCGATTCGTTCACTGGCTTCTTTCTGTGCACCAGCCAGTAGCGCCATATCCAGATTCAATGCCTGGCAGGTGCCTTTAAACTCATCATCAGGCATCTGCTGGCTGTCAAAGCGCTCACTCCTGACCACCGCCAGTTTTTCTTTCAGAGCGTCCATACGCTGCCCCATGCTACGACAGAAATCGCGCTCATTCTTCACCAGCATCAGTTGTACCAGGTCATCACAGAATGTGCCGCGATTTACCCCGACCGACTCTGGCAGATGCCCGTTCTTAAACTGATTAATCGCAAAATCGACCAGTTCATCATCCCGGTAAAAATCCAGCTCTTTATCTTTATTTTTATCTCTAATAGCAGTACCCAGCTTTCTGGTCAGATAGTCGACGCCCTCGCTCAACCGCAGCTGCCGGTCCCGATTCACTTTGACCACCTTGTCAAAATTCGATGCAACCTCATGGATTGAGCCGTCTGACCATTCCGGTGCATCCGGTTTAATTTCACAACCGGCAAATACCGACATGTTATGAAAAGCCCCCGCTTTGAACACCTTGAGGTTTTTCTCACCAAGTTCAATCAGCTCATTACTGCCAAATTTCTTCCGGCACTGCTCATAATAGCCTTTGCCAACCTGATCAAAACTGGTATCTGGCGAGAGGTTTTGATAGCGCTGATCCGCTGATTTCAAGCTGGCATTTTCCAGATGAGTCCCTACCTTCTTTTCATTTTCTTTTTTGTTCTGAAGATCGGTGTATTGACTCTTCCTTACCTTCCGCCCCGCCAGAAGCTCGCTTTGATCCTGGGTACCAATCAATTCCTGTAGAGCTCCATCACTGGATCGTTTTTCCACGTCAATGCGGGTTTGGTGATATAACGAAGCCAGCTTTTTCTGCGCATTCTTTGTTTTATTCCACTTGTCGCGGACCGACTGTACGCCACCTCTGAGCGCACTGGCTTTGGCCTTGTCAACCTCATCTGGCTTGTTATTGAAGAAGGCCTGACCAGGGCCTTTTGCTGCCCGCAGCAAAAACTCGGCATCGACCAATTCATCGTCACTGGTAGCATCTATAGATTTGGGCTTTAACTCTCCTTTGCCATCCGGCTCATACAGGAAATACCGGGGCTCCTGTGCCGTAGTCTGCAAAACCAGAATGGCTGGCTTGCCATCATCTGCTCTCACTGGCAACCAGTTGTCGGCAAAGGGAATATTGCTTTTCGGGTACTCGTAGAGAAAGCGGGGGTGTAATGTATAATGTTTGGTACCCAGCATGCCATGCCAGTCACCAGCCCGGTTTTTTTCAAAGATAATGCCTTCCGGTTTGCCGCCATCGATCGCTATACTTTCTGCCCCTTCATCCGCTTTTCGATAGTTGGCATTGGGTACGCCAGCAAAAAACTCACTCAGAGGGCCTTTACCTCTGCCAAGCCTGGTGACCGTAAAAGATCCTTCCGTGGTCGCTGCACCATCTTTTAAGGCTTCATAATCGAAGATGCTTTTCTGGTGAAATGCCTCCATAAACGCCAGTTTCTGGCCGGTTGTTTCCGGAAAATCCCTGGCATTGTCCAGCTTTTTCAGTAAACCATCACAACGTTCTTCCAGTTTTTTATATCTGGGCTGACCATCTTTTGCAGTTAATTTACCGTTGTGCTGATTAACTGACTCAGCAGCCAGTTTGGAATTGGGCTTTTTCAGATCACTCTGACAGGCTTCCAGAACAGCGAACTTACCCGGCATAGGATGCAGGTTGAATTGATCGCGAATATCCAGCAACCCTTTTGTCAATGCAGCATCCAGGTCCTCTGCCTTTTCCACGGCGGTATTGGTAATGCCTTCCTGCGCTGGCTTCAGGCTGTTCAACAGCGCCAGTAACCTGGGCCTGATGCGGGCATCCTCTATCAGCCTGGCGGCCTGTTTTTCACCGGCTGACGTACTTGGACCTGAAACCTCAGCGTCGGTTTGCGGGTCACCAAATACCTTACCCAGTTCTGCCTCCTGTTGCCGGATAGCTTCTGAGGCAAATTGCTCACCTCTGATACTCAATTTTCCCTGATGAACACGGGCGGGAATTCTCTGTGGGTCGAGCTGCTGTAATCTCTGGGCATACTGCATATAAAGCTTCTGCAGCTGCAAATGACGCTCCTCACCACCGGGAACTTTAGCAACCTCTGCGTTACATCTTCTGACTAACTCCCTGGACACCCGATCAATGGTTTGACCCGCCAGGTAACTGCACGCTTCTCCATTATTAGATGCAAATACACTGGCCAGGTCTGGTAACACCTTCTCCATATAGTCAGCAGTTTTGGGATAGTTAGTGCTGGTCTTATCCAGATCTGCAAGCCACTTTTGGACTGCTGGTCCCGTTATTGCCCGGTTTGATTGATCAATACTGTCTTTTTGCTGCTGCAGACTTTCTTTGATACTGCTCGCTCTATCTTCAAGTACTTTACACTCTTTAGGGCGATTGCCATATTTATGATTAAAATCCTTAACGGTCTGATCTATATCTTTCCCCAAGGTTTGAATTTGCCCGGCAATCGCATTTCGCAAACGGGTATTACTTGGCTCAAGCTTTCTATCCGCTCCCTCCAGCCAGGTAATCTCTTTCTTTGATATCTCTGCATCCTTCCAGTTATTAAACTGCTCTACTTTAGCGGCCATACTGTTTACCGCTTGTTGCAGGGCAACCGTGTTCTGATGAACCCCGGAAAGTTGAACCGCTTCCTGGTTAACGGGAACAGTGTTTAAATACTGCTCCAATTCCTCGGGCTCCAGATCCGGTGCAGTTGGAGAAGTCGCCTCTGGACGGTCTGCTGGTGCTCGACTGTTGCTTTCTTCAGTCACCTTAGAAGTGTTACTGGTTGGATCTACAGTAACTGCTTGATCATTTCTGTCAGTATGCTCTGATGATACGGGTGCTGGTGTGTTATCACCGTTCACTCCTGAGGCCGCTGCCATTAGACTACTTTTGTCGTCAATAGTCTCCGGCATCGGACTGGTTTCACGACTGGCAGTCTCGGTTTTCGCATTGGTTGAGGCATCAGCAAACTGTCGGGGTGGACTGTTTTCGTCGTCTTCCCCTTTCGCTTCGGGTATTAGGTCGGTTCCAGTTTCTGTGTCCACTGGCGAGGAAGGAGGGGTAACAGGGCGAGACCCACCCACTGATTCCTCAGCTTCACCCCCAACCGGACTTTGTCTGACGCCCATCTCTTCAGGCATCTTACTGATTGAGTCATCAGTAGCCGGTGAGGTCTGACTAACGGTAGCGGTCATCTCTGAAGCTGCAAGCTTCGGACTGGTTTCAACCCCTTTGTCAACTGCAGATGGAGGAGGAGTAAGACCTGATTTTTCAGCTTCATTCCTGACTGTATCTTTGTTGTCTTCAGCACCCTCAGGGGTCTGTCTGGTTGAGACATCAACTTCCCTGGAAATCGGACTGGTTCCGCGACTGGTGGTTTCGGGTTTCGCATTGGTTGAGGCATCAACAAACTGACTCGGTGGAGTGTTTTCGTCGTCTTCCCCTTTCGCTACGGGTATTGGGCCGGTTCCGGTTTCTGTGTCCACTGGCGAGGAAGGAGGAGTAACAGGGCGCGACCCACCCACTGATTCCTCAGCTTCACCCCCAACCGGGCTTTGCCTGACTCCCACCTCTTCAGGCATCTTACTGATTGAGTCATCAGTAGTCGGTGAGCTCTGACTACCGGTAGCGGTCATCTCTGAAGCTGCAAGCTCCGGACTGGTTTCACGACTGTTGGTCTCGGGTATCCCATTGATAGGGGCATCAGCAAGCTGTCGAGGTGTACTGTCTTCGTCGTCTTCTACTTTCGCTACGGGTGTTGTGCCGGTTCCACGACTGGTGGTATCGGGTATCGCATTGGTTGAGGCATCAGCAAACTGTTGGGTAGGACTGTTTTCGTCGTCTTCTCCTTTTGCCCCGGTCGTTGGACCCGTCACAGTTCCTGTGTCAACTGGAGAGGAAAGAGGCGTAACAGAGCGCAAACCATCACCTGACTCGCCAACTTCACCCTGTCCGGCTTCAATCTCTTCAGGCATGGGCCTGATTGACTCAGAAACCGATGAGGTCTGACTGCCTGTACTGAACGCCCCGAGTGTTTCTGGACTGGTTTCAGTTCCTTGATCAACTGAAGATGCTGGAGGAGTAGTGTCAGAACCATCATCTGGCCCTTTAGCTTCATCCTCAACTGTACGGTTTCCAGTCCCTTCAGGCATTGGCCCGGGTGAGCCATCAGGAACCGGTAAGGTCTGAGTGCCTGTAGTGGACGCACGCCGCGCTAGGGATGTTGGATTGGTTCCAGTCCCCTGGTCAACTGAAGATGAAAGAGAAGCAACGTCAGTACCATCACCTGATTTCTTGGCTTCATCCCCAACCGGACTTGTTTCAGTCCCTTCAGGCATCAGCTTGAGCGAATCAGGAACCGATGAGGTCTGACTGCCTGTAATGAACGCCCCCGGTGCTTCGGACGCTGGACTGGTTTTAATTCCCTGGTCAACTGGAGATAAAAGAGAGGCAACGTCAGAACCTTCATCTGATTTTCCAGCTTTATCCCCAACCAGACTTTTTACAGTCTCTTCAGGCATCGACCTGGGTGAATCAGTAACCGATGAGGTCTGACTGCCTGTACTGGACGCCCCGAGTGTTTCTGAACTGGTTTCAGTTCCTTGATTAAGTAAAGATGCTGGAGAAGCAGCATCATTATCATCACCTTGTCCTTTAGCTTCATCCACAACCGGACTGTTTTCAGTCCCTTCACGTATTGCCCCTGGTAAATCATCAGGAACCGGGAAGGTCTGAGTGCCTGAAGTGGACGCACGCCGCGCTAAGGATGTTGGATTGGTTCCAGTCCCCTGGTCAACTGAAGATGAAAGAGAAGCAACGTCAGAACCATCACCTGATTTCTTGGCTTCATCCCCAACCAGACTTGTTTCAGTCCCTTCAGGCATTGGCTTGAGCGAATCAGGAACCGATGTGGTCTGACTGCCTGTACTGGACGCCCCGAGTGTTTCTGGACTGGTTTCAGTTCCTTGATTAACTAAAGATGCTGGAGAAGCAGCATCAGTATCATCACCTTGTCCTTTAGCTTCATCCACAACCGGACTGTTTTCAGTCCCTTCACGTATTGCCCCTGGTAAGCCATCAGGAACCGGGAAGGTCTGAGTGCCTGAAGTGGACGCACGCCGCGCTAAGGATATTGGATTGGTTCCAGTCCCCTGGTCAACTGAAGATGAAAGAGAAGCAACGTCAGAACCATCACCTGATTTCTTGGCTTCATCCCCAACCAGACTTGTTTCAGTCCCTTCAGGCATTGGCTTGAGCGAATCAGGAACCGATGTGGTCTGACTGCCTGTAATGAACGCCCCCGGTGCTTCGGACGCTGGACTGGTTTTAATTTCCTGGTCAACTGGAGATAAAAGAGAGGCAACGTCAGAACCTTCGTCTGATTTTTCAGCTTTATCCCCAACCGGACTGGTTCCAGTCCCTTTAGAGATCGCCCCGGGTGAGCGATCAGGAACCGGTAAAGTCTGAGTGCCTGTAGTGGACGTACGCCGCGCTTCGGAGGTTGGACTGGTTGCAGTTCCCTGGTCAACGGGAGATAAGAGAGAAGCAACGTCAGAACCATCACCTGATTTCCCGGTTTCATTCACAACCGGACTTTTCCCCGTACCTTCAGGCATCGGCCCGTCTGACTCAGCAACCGGTAAGGTCTGAGTGCCAGTAGTGGACGAACGCCGCGCTATGGACGTAGGACTGGTTTCAGCTCCCTGGCCAGTTGAGGGCAAAAGAGAAGCAACACTAGAACTATCAACTGATTTCCTGGTTTCATTCACATCCGGACTTTTTCCAGTCTCTTCAGAGATCGGCCCGGGTGAATCAGAAACCGGTAAGGTTTGAGTGCCTGTTGTGGACGCTCGCCGCGCTGAAGACGTTGAACTGGTTTCAGTTCTTTTATCAACTGGAGATACAGAAGAAGTAACGTCAGACCTATAACCTGATTCCCCACCTTCATCTTTGGCCTTATTGGTCACCACAGGCACTTCATGCCCATTTGTCGCGATCAAGGCATCGTCACTGATTACGGCCGATGTTTTCTCACCATCCGGTCTGGTCACGGTGCCGCTGCGCTCAGCTGATGCTGTCTGGCCATCCGCTGAAGCAGGAGTCTCAGGGTGCGACTCATCACCTGATACTTCACCCCTGGCTGGAGCTATAATTTCTTGCTTTGTTACACCCGGATTTCCAACACTGTAATTGCTGAGTATATCTCTAAGCTTTCCTTCAGAATCAATCAGTTGTTTGCCTGTGATTAACGTTTTGTCGTAGCCTGCGTTAAAATGCCAATCCCGGATATCATCCATTGATGAAACAATGATTTGTGCAAGCTCTTTTGGGCTGCTTAGATCCACTCTTTTAAGATCATTCAGGTGGTTTTTCAGCTTTACTGAGAAATCAGCATCCAGATCGACTTCTTTTTTTGCTGACTTGGTTTGAATATCTATTAATATGTTCTTAACTTCATCCCGATCTAACTGTAGATTTCGACCGTCAGCCTTTATATCACCACCACTGTTTAATGCTTTTTCCACATCCCGAAAATGATCAGACTTTAGCAATCCCCTGATTTTTATATCAAGAACAGGAACCGAGCGAATACTTCTGGCACGAAATGGTGTGCTTGAATGATCTGGACGTCTCAAGTCAGACTGGATATATCTAGGGGGTTTAGCGCTTATATCACCTTTATCCTTATCAGTTTCCTGATGATCACCCCGGAGGAGTTCTGGCAGTGTTGAAAAGCTGGTTCCTCTTGGCCCATTGACATTACTCATAACCTGTCCTGACTGTTTGTTGTCCTTAACTATCAGCAGGCAATCAGTTGAAAAACATCATCAGATCCGGTTGCTGGAGTCTGATTAATCCATGATTACACTTATTTAATTTCAGGCTAGCAGAATAGAAGGGCTTATTTAGTCTTTAAATGAAAACTCAGAACAGTTATCAATAAAACCGAACAGATTGAACAGTTTTTTTTAAATTCTCAAACAACAACCTTTTAAAAATCCATTCAGTACATTTTTTTGACTAGTCTGAAAATAGATTGCCCTGGTACCTGCATCCATGCAGTCCTGCGGTGGTTGGCAGCCTGACAAATAAACCAAAACTGTCCATGCTCACCGCCTTTTTCTTTCCAGGGCATTAAGTAGCTAACCACTACTGAATTGTCAGCCCCTTCTCTTTCGGATTTCCAAGATCCCGCAGGGTGTTTTCCAGCTGTTGCAACCGCAGGGAGACCTGGCTCTGGAAAGCGCCCAGCTTTTTACTGAGTTCATCCTGGGTTTGCGCAGAGGCTTTTATTTGCTGCTCGACACTCTGCTGTGCAGATAAAGTGCTCTTTAAGCCATCAATTTCAGCTTTCAGTGCTTCAACACGGCTAACCATATCCGAATTGGCAACCAGCTGCTCAGTGGTCACAGCCTTAATGACCTGGTCCAGCTCATTCAGCTTTGAGACCGCCTGCTCGGAGGACTTTTTAGCCGCATCAAACTGTTTGACAGCAAGGTCTACTTTCTTCGCCCCCTGGTCAATCTTATCTTTATTCTCATTAATCCACTGACGGTTTCTTTTGTTAGCAACATCCCAGAGCTTGCGAATTTCAGAGTTCACTTCTTTAAGTTCTGAGCGGAAGATGGAGTCACTCTGGTTAATGGACTCACCGGTTTGAGAAACCTGCCCGGTCACCAGCCCCAGTTGATCCCGGGTTGCCTGAAGCTCCTGCCGGGTCTCCTTCAGGGCCTTCTGCAACTCAGTCACCTGCCAGTAACCGCCAGCAGTAACACCAGCCAGAAGCACAAACAGAACACCCGAGACCAGATAGCCCGCACCGCTGCTTTTACCGTTGGCTGCGGATTTACTGAAACTTTTTGGCCCGAAGCCTGTGGAACGGTGCCTGGAAGGACGCTGGTCAGCGGTTATGGATAAGTCCTGGTTTGACTGATAAATCTTGTTATCCTCTTGCATACTCACTGCTTTCCATCAAAAACACCGATCAATTTGTGTATTTATTAGACTCGGACGAAACGGTGTTCCCGGCTCCTGGTTGTTCTGAACAAATGAGGAACTATTGTAAAAGAAAGAAATCCTGCCCCCAACCTTTTTATTCAACGTAAAGGAGTGAGTTGGACTTGAAATTTCTGCGGCAAACCTCAAGATACATCCCACATGGATTCGTAGTAGCCACGGTGCTACTATCGCTTTGCGAAAAATCAGGTCTCTGAACGAAACCAATACTATTCCAACCACAGCGGGAGAACACAAATGGCTTTTCAACTGCCTGAGCTGCCCTACGAGCGCAATGCCCTTGAACCACATATCTCCAAGGAAACTCTGGATTACCATTACGGCAAACATCACCACACTTACGTGGTCAAACTGAACGGTCTGGTTGAAGGCACCGAGCTGGAAAACAAGAGCCTGGAAGAGATCATCAAGACGTCTGAAGGCGGCATCTTCAACAACGCTGCCCAGGTATGGAACCACACCTTCTACTGGAACTGCCTGAGCCCCAATGGTGGCGACAAGCCTTCTGGTGAACTGGCAGCAGCTATCGACAAAGCTTTTGGCTCTTATGATGAGTTTGTTGCCAAATTCTCTGACATGGCCGTTAACAACTTTGGTTCCTCTTGGACCTGGCTGGTAAAAAACACCGACGGTTCCCTGGAAATCGTCAACACCAGCAACGCCGGTACACCAATCACTGGCGACCAGAAGCCTCTGCTGACCTGCGACCTGTGGGAGCACGCTTACTACATCGACTACCGTAACGTGCGCCCAGACTACCTGAAAGGCTTCTGGGCCCTGGTGAACTGGGAATTTGTTGCAGCTAACCTTGCGGCTTGATCAGACAACTGTCCGATAGCCAATTAAGTTGAGAAACAAACCTGACTAATTGGCAAATAAACCTGTTGAGTTAGGAAATATTTCCGAGGCAGGAGTCTATACCGCCTGATAAGAACGCTTATCAGGCGGTATCTAAAATACTAAAAAGAGATAATAGCAACTTTCCTTAATTCCAGATCGGAAAGAAAATATTCCACTCGGGAAAAGCAAGGTCGTGGCACTGGCTCTGGCTCAGACTATATCCCCGGACTTTTCATCACTGAAGCGCCTTCATTACACGGTAACCAGAAACACTCTGTACTAACCTCAATGTATCTGAAGACCTGCAAAACGGATTTAGTGAATGTTTCATCTATTTTTACGGTTCGCAAGAGTATTGGGATAAGTAATATGCAGACGACAAATTTCACACAAACAGAATGCAGTAAACCCTGGTCGATAAGAAATACTGATTACAGCGACACGGGATGTTTACTGGGCTGTGCTGCGGGTTGTTTCCTGGGGCATTCTGTAGTCGTTTATAGCGGTGCTGGATTTCTTCTTGGCGCAGCCATTAATACGCTCTGCCAAAACGATTATAACGATAAACATTGTAAAGATCTTAAAATTATACTCTCTGGATCAGAAGAGCCTGTCAGCAAAAAATCCAACAGTATTCCTGTTACTGACCAACCGAAGCATTGAACAAAACCGGGGCGCAATTCCACTCACTTTGGGATAGGAGCAATTACCGCATAGGGCAGTCTATTCTCGACGCCTTAATGAATCAGGGCTTTTAATGGCTGCCAGATTTTTGTGGTTGCCATCCCTTGAATTCTGGTGAACAACCTTCTTTGCCCGGTGCAAAACGGGCAGGCTTGTGCCTGACTTAGGGATTTGAACAACAATCGTCTTATTCCAGGTTTTGTTTTATGGAATTTTCTCTGCTGATTTTTGTCCTACCCACAATTGAGTCATAAAGCAGGCAAAGCAATGAACGCGGCAGGTTTCGCATTTAATTGTCCTATTTGTTTCTACGACGGCTATATCGGAGGCCAAACTGGTGGGAATTCACTGGTCAAAACCTCTTGCCCGGCATCCCACGTTTTCCACCTGAAGTGCATCACCGAATGGCTTGAAAGTAATCAGCAGAAGATAAAAAGACTTGATCAACGCCAATGCAGTCAATGCATGCAACCGGCACTGCCACTGCTTCTTTTGGACAGGAGTAACGTCATTGACAACGAATCAGCTTATTGTGAGTCCGTAATGTTTAATGCCTGCCGTACCGGAGAGCTGGCAACACTGAAGATGTTGCTGCGCGAAGACGAGACCCTGGCAAACCGGACTTACCGTTCGGTGCTCACCGGTCATTCTGAACACCTGTTAGTTGTCGCCATCAATTACGGCCATTATCATTGTGCCCGGGCTCTGATCGACTGCGGTGCCGATGTCAATGCCGCTGGTCACGATGCTGAGACGCCCCTGTGTATCGCCATCCGGAAGAGCTGCTCCGAGGTTGTCGACATGTTGATCAGGGCCGGTGCCGATGTCAATGCCGCTGGTCACAATGGTGAGACGCCCCTGCGTATCGCCATCCGGAAGGGCCGCTCCGAGGTCGTCGACATGCTGATCAGGGCCGGTGCGAATATCAATAACGTACTTCGCACCGCTGTCCGGGAGGGCAATGTTCGACTCCTTCGATACCTGATCAGCACCCACCCCAGCCAACCAGCCCTTAATACCGCCCTGCGCGATGCTGCCGAACGGGGGCAGGCGCTGTGCCTTTTCATCCTGATCTTTGCGGGAGCGAACGACCTTAACGGTGCCCTTTACGCTGCCGCCGAGCGGGGGCATACACAGTGCATTGATATTCTGATCACAGAGGGAGCAAACGACCTTAACGGTGCACTGTACATTGCTGTTCTGACGGAAAACATCGCGGGCCAGGTTGTTCTGACCCAACAAGGAGCAAATATTGCTACCGTACTGCACACTGCTGCCAGACAAGGTTCCTGGGAATTTTTCAATCTCCTGAGCGACCCGACACACATCAATGACACCGATGCAGAAGGTCAAACGCCGTTGCATATCACCGTTGCCAACGGGCATTGCAAATGCGTGGAAAAGCTGCTTGAAACCAGGGGAGTGAATATCAATAGCACTGATAGCCTCGGCTATACGGCTCTTCACCTGGCTGCCCGCAATGGCAACACAGAGATCGTTAACATCTTGCTGGCCGCTTACGGCATCAATACCAATGCCAGGAATAAAGATGGCTGGACGGCTCTTCATTTAGCGGCCCGCCGAGGCCACACCGAGACTGTCAAGGCGTTACTGGCGGCTCGCGATATCAAGGTTAATCGGAAAGATCACGATGGCTGGACGGCTCTCCACATGGCGGCCTGGAATGGCCAAACAGAGACCGTCATGGCGTTACTGGCAGCTGACGTTATCCAGATTAATGAGAAAGATCACGATGGCTGGACGGCTCTCCACCTCGCGGCCAGATACAATCATCCAGAGTCCATCAAAGCGTTACTGCTGGCTCCGAGTATCCACGTCAATGCAACAAATACCAATGGCTGGACAGCTCTCCACCTCGCTGCCAGATACGGCTGTCCAAAGTCCATCGAAGCGTTAATGACCGCTTTCGGCATCCGGGTCAACGAGATGGATAAAAATGGCGATACGGCCCTGAGCCTGGCTACAAGGTTTGGTCACACCGCCAGTAAGGAACTTCTTGTTGAAAATGGGGCAATTAATCCACCGTTCTGCCATCTACTATGAGCCATAAAATTCGGGATCATTCATTAAACGGCTAAAACAGCTTAATCAAAAACGCCTCGTTCAAAATACTGTTTTAAGGAATTTTCTCTACCGATGTTTGTCCTAACCACAACCCTTATCACACAGTAAGCTTCAGCCATGCACAGCGTCAGCGGCAACACCACAGATTTTTCCTTTAATTGCTCGAACTGTATAGGCGACGACAGCAATATCGGAGGACAATATGGCGGACATTTACTGGTCAAAGCCTCTTGCCCGGAGTCTCACGTTTTCCACCTGGAATGCATCACCCAATGGCTGGACAGTGATCAGCAGAAAGTAAAAAGGCTTGATGAACGCCAATGCAGTCAATGCATGCAACCGGCGCTGCCATTGGTTCCTCTGGACGGTAGCCAAGTCCCTGGCGACGAATCGCCCTATTGTGAATCCCCGATGCTTAATGCCTGTCGTACCGGGAATCTGGAAACGCTGAAAATACTGCTGGCCGAAGATGAGACTTTGGCAAACCGGACTTACCGTTCAGCACTCACCGGTCATCCTGAACACCCGATAGCTGTCGCCATCAATTACGGCCATACAGATTGCGTCCGGGTCCTGGTCGACTGCCATGCTGATGTCAATGCCGTTGGTCACGATGGTGAGACACCTCTGCAAAATACCACTACCCGGCAGCGCCAGACCATTGACTTGCAAATGCTGCTGACCGGGGCCGGCGTGAATATCGATAACGTACTGCACACCGCTGTCCGGGAGGGCAATGCCGAACTCCTTGAATACCTGAACAGCACCCAACCCAGCCAGCGTGCCCTTGATAACGCCTTGAATGAAGCCGCTGGGCAGGGGCAAACGCAGTGCCTTGAGCCCCTGATCAACATGGGAGCAAACGACCTTAACGGTGCCCTGAGCGAAGCCGCCGAGCAAGGAAAAACCCAGTGCCTTACCACCTTGATCAACATGGGAGCAAACGACCTTGACGGCGCATTGCGCGAAGCCTCCAGATGGGGGAAAACGCAATGCCTTGAACTATTGATTAGCAAGGGCGCGAAAGATCTTTACGGAGCCTTGTATATTGCTGTCCTGACGAAAAATGTAGAGATACAGTGCATTCTGATGAGAAAAGGAACGGGTCTTAATACCTTATGGAGCACTGATAACAAAGAGAATCCTATGACAAGTTTCATTCGCAGGATCATCATCAGTTACCTCAATACCACCGATGAAGCAGACATAAAACCACTGCATTGCGCCGCTGCCAGGGGCTATACCAAAGGCCTTAAAACGCTGATTGAAACCAGGGGAGTGGATGTTAATGCCACTGATTACCATGACCATACGGCTCTTCGCATCGCTGCCTGCTGCGGCCACACAGAGACCGTCAAGGCATTACTGGACATTCCCGGGATCCAGGTCAATGTTGAGAATACTTCCGGCGAAACGGCTCTCCACTTTGCTGCCTGGAGTGGCCACACAAAAACCGTCAAGGCATTACTGGCCGCTGACGGCATCAAAGTCAATCTGCGGAATTGCATTGGCTGGACGGCTCTACATTTTGCCGCCAAATTCGCCAGTCCAGAAACCATCAAGGCGTTACTGGAAGCTGACGGCATCAATGTCAATGAGAAGGATGACGGAAACTGGACGGCTCTCCACGTAGCTGCCGCATACGGCAATGCAGAGAACGTCAAGATGTTACTGGCTGCTGGCGGCATCAGGATCAATGAGAAGGATGACGAAGGCTGGACGGCTCTCCATTTAGCGGTCTACGACGATGAAACAGAAGTCGTCAGGAGGTTACTGGAAGCTGACGGCATCAAGGTCAATGAGAAGACTAACGATGGCTGGACGCCTCTGCACCAGGCTATCAGATACGCCAGTGCAGAAACCGTCAAGGTGTTACTGGCTGCTAACGACAGCGGGATCAATGAGAAGAATAACAAAGGCTGGACGGCTCTCCACCTGGCTGTTGGATTCGCCAGTGTAGACATCATCAAAATGGTACTGGCAGCTGACGGCATCAAGGTCAATGAGAAGAAAAACGATGGCTGGACGGCTCTCCACTTAGCTGTCTATCGAGGTGACACAGAGATTGTCAGGTTGTTACTGGATGCTGACGGCATCGAGGTCAATGCGAAGACCAACAAAGGCTGGACTGCTCTGCATCAGGCTGCCAACAGTGGCAACACAGAGATCGTCAAGATGTTACTGGCTGCTCCAGGTATACAGATCAATGAGCAAAATAACACAGGCTCGACGGCTCTCACCCTGGCTACCAATTACGGCTACACCGCTTGTGCAAAACTCCTTGCTGAAAGCGGGGCAGTAGATAATCCATCGCCCTGCCCGCAACAGTGAGCAATGAAATGGTGGAACTCCGTTATTGAACATTTAGCGCCCTTTTTCAGTTCTATAAACACAGGCTTCACGGTAAGGAAGCAGTCATGAATATCCCGCAAAGTAATCATATTACCAATTACCTGTTTAGCACTGATCATAATGTTGTTTTTCAGGAAAGCACCGGAAACGCACTGCCGCCTAATTTAAAACATGAAATGCTGAAAATTTACCAGCAAAGCCCTACCCGCTTCAGTGAAGATAATCACAGCATTCCCATTAATCAGAGGAATATTGAACTGATCCATGTATTGCCAATTCTGGCTCAAACCGATTACTTTCTTGAGAAACTAAATAGCCATGCCCTGGAGTTCTGTAAAAACATTAACAAAATTCATTCAATAGATATACAAATGTCCCTCTGGGATACAGGCCCCTTCAAAACATTATCAGATATCGGGAAGTTCATGGAATCCATTATTGCCAGGCACAATGATAGACGTGATATAACTCATAATGAAAAAATAGCATTCAGATTTCTGTTAACCGGTTTATTAAAAATGGATCATGATTTGGATGTTTACAATTCAACCCACATATTGAATATATTATCGAAATATTTTCACCCCGACAAAAGTATCAGACATTGTGAACTCTTCTCATGTATCTTAAGCAAAGGACCACGACTTGCCATGGTGATATATGATGTGTGGAGCTTAAATAATACACCGAAACTCTCACTTCTAAAAAATGAGGTTTTTGGTATGTCTGTTTACCGGTTAATTACATTAATTTCCAGGCTAAATGAAAGCAAACATGAAATCCCAGGAGTTGCACAGCGATGCCAGCTTCGTAAAAAGATACAATTAAGGTTAGAAACACTTCAAAGCATTAGCCTGAAAGAAAACCTGTTAAAGACACTTATCAAATACAATGAACAAGCACTACTGGAAGCATTGACGAATCGTGCAGACTTCAATATCAATGAACTGCGTATTAGTGGAGAAACACCACTGATTTATTCCATTAAACAAAGAAGTCAATGGATTATCGACTTTTTAATAAAAAAGCAAGATGTCAATGCGCTTGGTCTGGAAAATAAAACACCCCTTCAAATAGCCATTGATTGCTACAGCAAATATCTTGATGAGAATGAATCCGGTGATTATTGCAACCCCTACAAACCAGTCATTGAATCTTTATTAAATTGTCCTCAACTCGACGTTAATGCTCAGGACTCACTGGGCATGACCGCTTTATGCCATATTGCCATGCTACCAAAAGCCGATTCAACATACTTTTCGTTTGTCGAGAAACTGATTTCCAGGGGTGCCAATATAGAAAAAGCTGTTTATGGCTATGGAACAGTGATTAGTTTATTAGGGCAAAATAGAACCTGACCAACGGTTAAAGATTACTAGTGATATCGCCAACCTGTCAGTATGGCAAACCAGAATAAAGAATCCAGATGAACCAGAGGGAGGGGCGCGCTGTTCGCACCAAGGTTTGGCGATTTCGCTCCTGATGAACGCCATATACCCTTACGGGTAAGGTTGTTGGGAGTCGGCGTCAGGTTCATCTTGATAAAGTCTTTATGCGTATAATCGGGGTAGACTGACCTGGGGAAGCGCTTTTTCCTGATGTCCTGCACATAGCGGACGTCAGGGTCACACCAGTAACCACACTCAAGTGCTGCCCTTCTCAGTGTTTCTGCCGGTAGTTTCTGGTGAATTATCTCCTTCATTGCTTCCGGTTGCATGCCAAAAGCGGTGCCGAACAAGTCTGCGGCAATTGCAACCAACTCCCCGGCCAACTGATTCATCTGCTCTGAATTGGTGTAATCCAGTTGGCCAGTGTCGTGGCGAACTCTCAGCCAGTTGATCGCCAGCCCGTAAAAAGTTTTCCCGAGTTCAGAGATTCTGAGCAGTTGCTGACTCTCGGCACTGGTTACATCAACGTGACACCTGGTAACGAAGAGGTCGATGGTGTGTTCATTAAAGGAACGTATATCAGCCCAGTCTCTCATTCCTACGGGGGCTGGTGCGATATTTGGATAATCCTGATGCCACTCGCCCATGTTGCCGGGACAGCGCTGCTTGCTAAAAAAAGGGGTCGGTGACCAGGCTCTGCCTTCAACCGTGTCATGAAACATGGATAATGCATCCGGTGCCTGCAAGTTTTGCCGCCACAGGCGGCCGGCATCTCTGGCAAACAGTCCGAGCCCAGCGAGTGATGCCTCAACACCGAGGCCAGCAACACCTTCAGTCTCGTAGGGATAATGGTGATAGAGCGCGCTGTTTTCTTCGTCATCAAATACCTGGAGAAAAGCGGAGTTGTCGGGTTCAAACGCAATCATTGCCAGGGTTGACTCAGGAACACCGGCCCGCTGCAACTTACTCAGGGCATCGGTCAGGCGAAAGATTCCCATGGGTTTAAGCAGTGCACTTTCCAGTCCCAGCTCCGCTTTATGCCGGCGAAAAAACTCAAGGTGTGGTTGCTCTCGAATAAAATCTCCCCAGGGCTCTCTGCCACCGGGCAACTGTTTCAGGAACTTATAACGCCGATAACCGTTTGGCGTTGCTGCACAGGGAAAAGCCAGGCTGCGCCCGTAAACCGTTATGTGGCTATTGGCAAAGAACGGTTTTTCCCAGGGTTCAGGAAGCCTGGGAATGTTTTTTTCCGTATGCCTGGCAGCAAAATTTTCAACTACACGCAAAAAGCCGACGCTGCAAGCCACCCTGGGCGCTGGGATACTGTCAGCCCCGAGTGCAAGACCAATGAGATGCCAGGGATAGTAAGACTCCTCAGGTGTATCGGCACTGCCCCGTTTAATAAACATTGACTTCCTGTCGGCCCGTGTTCTGGTCAGATACTCAAGGAGACAGTACTGCATGTCCGGTATCATAACTCTGATCACTTGAGCAAGATATTCAATCGGTAGCTCTGAGTCCTGTACAAGCATTGTTAATTCCAGCTCAGCTTGCAAATTCCAAAAAATATCGGTGTTACTTGCCAAAAAGCTGATAACACGCTGAAAAAAATCGTTCGTTGATTCCAGAGTGTGGTGGAAATTTGCCTTCTCGCATCTCTCGGGCAAAGGCGAACCAATGGGAAAGGCTGTCGGAGTGAATGTCAGGGATGGTCGTTGGTAGTAGAGGTGCTTAAAAAGGTACAGATACTCACTGAACCAGGCGACACTCATTGGGTGACCAAATGCAATCAGGCTTTGTATGCAGTCAATAAGGCTCTCCCCGGAGGTTAGCTTTAGCAGGCTATTGCGCCGACTTCTGACAAGGTTCTGGTCCGGTGAGATCAGTGGTAAGTCAGATACCTGATACGGGTGGTGATGATACAATCGCATCAAGGGAGTAGCACCACTGTCGTCCTTCATATTCGCCAGATCTCTGGCGGGCAGCAACTGGAACAGGTCATCATAGGCGACCACATAACGGTTGAGAAAGGTAAAGTGTACTCCTTCACAATAGTCAGGCAGTGCTGTAGCCAGAACGTGCAGTATGTTTGCTCCCTGATTAAATCTCTGATTGAGAATGGCCTGCCAGGAGTCTGCCAACGTCTCCTTCAGCAGACCGAACATCTGCTTCTGACCCAGAATAAAGGTGCACAAAAATAATCGTTCTCGCTGTGCGGCGTCCATGTGGTGCAATTCTTCTTTGATCAGCGGTTGATATCGTGAAGCGTTAACCTCAAGCTGATAAAGATTTGCTATAAAACGTTCTGAGTTGAGATCCGTTATGATGGATTGACTGATATCCTGTTCAGTCCGGGAGTCGCTCAATGTGTTACCCAACACCGCAAAAATTCCGGTTATCAGATAGTGTGCAGCACATTGGGAAAATAGCAGATTGGGATTTTTGCTTAATGGAAAATAGCTATTATAGAATTCCGGGTTGTTGTTAAAACTGTGAACGGCCTCCTTGATCTCAGCGTGAGTTAAATATTTTTCCACCGTTTGCGTACTGGTAGAATCAGCCATGTACATCATTCTTACGGCATTTATGTCCAGAAACGCCATCACAGCCTCATCGTCACTGTTGTCCAGCACCTGCCTCAGTAACAATGGAGGAACCCTTGGGTCGAATTTATAGAACCCGAGCTCTTTCACCACACCCACACCCTCATCAGCCAGTACTTGCAACACCGATAGATTGCCAGGATAGACACAATCATGAATCAGGCTTCTGACAACTTCTTGCAAGACCGGCCGCGAGGATTCAGAATTTTCAACGCGTGACAGCTCCTTTTGAAGCCGATCCATCTTTTTCTTAAAATTGGACCTTAAAGGCGTATCCAGCCTGGCCACGGCATTTTGAATGATCGCCAGGCGGTTTTGCTGGTCAGGATCAGCTGTGTGGATACGACGTTTTTTCAAAGGAGGCTCAAGCTGGTGATCAAGACCAGCTTGCTCGATTTTCTTTTTTTGCAATGGTTGTTGAGAGCGCAGCTTCCTATTAGATACGTCTCTAACCTGCCTTGTCTGGATTTGGTCCTGCCTGGCCGGACCTGGATTTACCTGAAGATCTACTCTCTCTGGCTTGACGTTACGACTGGAAACAGGCTTTTTGGATAATTTATTCCATGCTAATGAGCCCACATAAAACGTTGTCTTGACCGGGGTAGCAATGGCATAGAGAGTGTTCCAGAATGCCCAGGAAAAAAAACCACCATTTTTGACGTTTTCCAGATTAAAGCCGGGAGGAGGATAAAAAGGGGGCAATGGAGATTCAATTCCATTCATAGGGCGGATCCGTACTTTATCGTTTAAATAAAGTACTGACAAAAAAATTATGGTTTAGTTTCATTTCTTAACCCGGATATTAATTAATCCCCCCAAAACAGAGGCACTTGGTTTCCAGGTACTCTTCCAGACCTTCCTGTCCACCTTCCCGACCAAACCCAGACTGTTTAACTCCACCGAAAGGTGCCAGCTCTGTGGAAATAATGCCTTCATTGATGCCCACCGTGCCATATTCCAAAGCCTCAGCCATTGATTCAGCCAGGGGTTTGCCCTGCTCAAGGGTCATCAACCGGGCAAGGTCAGCCTGATTTCCCATCAGTTCTTGATCCCTTCAATAGTAAACCAAACGTGCCTTTGAAGCAGTGACAAATACCGTGTTTTAATTGTTTACCATCAATGAAGTTTGAATGTCTTCTAAAAAGCTCCTCAGCATATCGACAACATTTTGCTGCAACGGAAATTTCTCCATCTTGCCAATACGTTCAACCATCCTTTCAATGGTACCGGGCAAACCGGGATTATCGGTTTTGACAAAGCGTAAGGAAGTGATCAAATCATCAAGAAAAGAAGGATCGGTGTGTTTACACCTTTTTACAGCATCGACCTGATCCAAAATGTGATAGTGAAACATCTTAATGTCCAGATAAGCATTATATTTGCTGTTCAGCTCACTTGCCCAGGGAATATCTTTGTTCTCAATCGCTTTTTTCAGGAGTGTATCGATAGCCTTTTGGCTCGTACAACCGCTGCTTGCCAGCCGTTGTTTACAGGCGTTTTTGGCCATACGATAAATGTAGTAAAAACGCGGATCAAGCTTGCTTGCCAGCTTTTCCAGAAGCCTGCTATTCGCCGTGTCAGAGTCATCACTGGCAAACAAAGGGAAGATCAGTTCAAGCAGAAAAAACTGGCGTTCATCAAGTGCTCTGTCTATCACCACTTCGAGCTTCCCGGAATCTATCGTTGCCTGGTAATTGGTCTTCAACTGGCCTGCCCACTCTAAACCCTGAGAACCTAGGGTACTGACGGCTTTCGTCATTGCGGCATTGACGGCAGTTTGATCCCTGACACCGTGACTCAGCAGCGTGTTGATAAATCTCATATAATTGTCAAAAAAATTGCCATAGCTCCGATCAAAAAGCTTCGGAGAGTAATCCTGTGGCTGCATCGCAACGGTTTTTAAAACTTCACGCAGGATCTCTTGGCAAGACTTGTTATCTTTATCGTATAAACTCAAGATACGCTGCAACTGATAGTTTTTTTTGGCCTCATAAGTTTTAAACAGTTGTTCCTTTAATTGCACACCATTAAGAGAGATGCCATATTGCTCTTTCATGGCTTGTGCATAATCGAACCTGCCTATTGAAACAAAGAAGTCAAACGCCTCTTTCTGCACGTTTTCACTGAGTATTTTTGATTCAGCCAGTCGGTTGACCACATCCCCCGGACAGCCTTTTTTCTTCAATACTTCCTGCAAAAAATCAGAAACCAGCCTTTCAGAGGCATCATCATGGGTCATTAAATCCAGCGCCATCCGAATTTTATTTTCAGCAGAGGGTATTACAAACGCATGGAAAGTTTGTGGCAGTATCTGCCATAAAACGTCCTTAAATTGAGCGGCACTGAGTGTGATTCCATATCGGCTTTTCAGTTGCCACATTGCAGGAAAGTTATTTCTTCTTACCGCCTCGTCCATAAGCACCCTCACGGCATCCAGGGTCAGGGGGGCAGTATTCACAGGTGTTTCCAGGAATGATGGTTGTGGGTCCTCGGTTTCGGCTTTTTCACAATCCAGAGGCAAGTCAGAATTCAGCTTGTTTTTCGCCAGATTACCATCAGATATTACCGTTTTACAGGCAGGACAAGTAGGAACGGACGGCAGGCTCGGGTCTCGATCAGACAGATCCCGGCAGTGTCTGTCCCAGTTATCAGAACATTCCCTGTGCATCAGGTGCTTACATCCCGATAAGATAAATACATATTTATGTCGCCAGGAATGACTGGGTACTTCATCAGCATGCTGGTAATCAGTAATGGAGTTCAGACATACTGAGCACTCATGTTTTCTGGCATGACATATCGAGAGGTATGAAACTGACATAATCTACATCCTCAGTTTAGAAGCCAGTACTCTATAGGATGGTTGGGGTTTATCTCCGACTTTGGATTTAGCTTTTTCAAACGTTCGGTTTTGTTTTTCATAAGCCTTATCCCTGAAGTTGAACAGTGCACACAGATTGCAGAATTATGAAAGCACACAGCTTCTCGGTAGAAAAGTTATCAGATAATGTATTCACAAGCCTCAAAGGTAGACTGTAAATATGGTACTTCCCTCAAAATAAATATTAGTTTTCTATTAGATGGGACTTAAATATGGCAGGAACAGCTCATGATTCCTGCCATTTTTAAACCATTACATATCAAAATTTAACCCGGGAGGTTGTCCGAGAATTTTATCAGCTCATTGACGACACGTTGCTGCAAGGGAAAACTCTCCATTGTACATATTTGGTCAACAGCCGCTTGAATGGCATTGGGCAAACCGGGATTATCATGCTCGATTAATTTTAAGGGGGCGATCAAATCGGCAAGATAATCAGGTTGGGTGTGTCCTCTTCTTTTTACATATTCGGCCTCTTTCAGAATATGATTTTTAAGTGTCTCAGGGTCCAGATAGGCATTATATTTTCTGTTCAGCTCCTCAGCCCAGTAAAAATCATTGTTCTCAACAGCTCTTTTAATGAGTGTGTTGACAGCTTTCAGACTCCAACAATCGAACTTTTCCAGTTGTTTTTTCAAGGTTTCTTTTGCATCACGATAATCACCAAAATACTGATCGGGTTTGCTTGCCAGCCTTTCCAGAGACCCGATAATCGCCTCCTCGGCATCTTTACCATTGGCAAACAAAGGGGTTATCAGTTCAAGCAGGAAAAGTTTGTTCAGATCTACTGCCTTATCCATCGCCACTCTGAGCTTCGCAGGATCCATCTTTGCCTGGTAGCTGGTCTTCAATTCGTAAGCCCATTTCAAGCCTTTGTGAGCAAGAGTACTGACGGCTTTTGCCATTGCGGCATCAACAGCCATTTGTTCCTTGACACCATGGCTCAGCAGCGCGTTGATAAACTTCATATAATTGTCAAAAAAATTGCTACGATTCTGACCAAGAAGCTCCGGAGAGTAATCCTGCGGCTGCGTCGCAACGGTTTTTAAAATTTCACGCAGGGTCACTATGCAATACTCGTTATCTTTATCGTATAGGCTCAAGATACGTTCCAGATCGCAGGTACTTTTTCCTGATTCATAAGCTTTAACCAGTTCGTCCTCCAATTTCGAACTATTAATAGAGACACTATATTGTTCTTTAATGGCTTTTGCATCATGAAATCTGCCTCTTGAAATAAAGTAATTCAGAGTCTCTTTTAGTGCATTTTCACTAAGCATTTTTGAGCCTACCAGCAGGTTGACCGTCGTCTCCGACTGGCCTTTTTTCTGTAACACTTCCTTCAGAAAATCACAAACAACCCATTTAGAGGCATCATCATGGGTCATTAAATCCAGCGCCATTCGAATTTTATTATGGGCAGAGGGTGCTACATACCAATGGAAAGATGGTGGTAGTGATTGCCACAAAAGCTCTTTTAATTGAGCTGCACTGAGTGTGATCCCGTATCGGCTTTTCAGTTGCCACATTGCGGAAAAGTTGTTTGCACTTAACGCCTTGTCCATAGAAGGCCTCACGGCATCCAAACTCTGGGGGGTTATTTGCACAGGTGTTTCCAGAAACGAAGGTTTTGGATCCTGAGTTTCGGCTTTATCACAGTAGTGGTCCAAGCAAAGAAGACTATAGACCATCCTGTTCTCCGGCTCCTTCCTAACTTCCGTTTTACAGGTAGGACAACAAGTTACTAACGGAAGGCTCGGGTCACGTTTTGACAGATCCTTGCAGTGCTCTTGCCAATTCTGAAAACAATCCATGTGCATCAGGTGTTTGCATTTAGCTAAGATAAACACGTCTTTTTCTTGCCAGGAGTGAATGTTTTTTGGTTCAACAGGCAAACTGTAAGGTATAACAGTGCTCAGACAAACTGTACAATTGTGTTTATCGGCTTGACATATCGAGTGATATGAAACTGACATAATCTACATCCTCAATACAAGCAGTTAGATTTTAATGTTGTTGACAAGCTATTCCGGATTGATACTGTCGTCTACATTAAGAACAGTGAGGTAAGCAATAAAGTTCCATTTATATCCAGTCCATTCATCACCCGGAACTTAGCCTGATTAAAATACTTAGTCATTGTTCTTAATGATGCTTAAGAATAGTTGAAAATGAGATTATGTGTTTTTTTTGACCTGTCAGAAAGCTTGTACGACTTTGTCCCCCCAGTTTTAAAACCTTTCGCTCTTTACGTTTATCCAGTTCTGCGACATCGTTATAGGAATGTAAGTACCAGTTGTGCAGCTGGCACATGCTTTCATTTGGTTAACTACTTAGCCACAGCGGATTTTTTCAGCGGTAAACATACAGAGAATACCGAGCTGATATAAGTCTTCCTCATTTTGCGGTGCGACGAATACCCTTTGATCATCCATAACAACTTTATCAATCACCGGTTGTTCATCATTCTCTGGTAATCGGTCCCTGCCATTTATCAAACACCGGTAGTGACGTGTTCTTACATCTCTGTCCTCAACATAAAACACTTTGGCCACAATCCTGTAGCTTTGGATAACGTCTTCTGGCGGAAGAGAGTCGTCAGGGCTGGCCTTTCTGCAGGTTAACTGAAAATCCTGAGTGACATCATGGGCTAATTTTTCCGCAAATTTTGCCCGGTCACATGGATCGGAGAGCATCTTTAGCTGAACCGTGATCACCTCCGGAACATCTTCCACCAATAGTACCTGCCGCTCTTGAAGAACATCCCACAGGAGGTCTCCTGAGCCCGTCTCTTTTGCCCTGGACAGAGCGGCCGGGAGGTTATTGATTGCATGTCTGAAATTATTACAATTTATGGTTATTTTCTGGTGCTCATTGTCAGGTATACCTTTCAGGGAAAGCGCATCATCCAGAAGCATTTGAATGGAGCAATCATCTCTTTCAGCCTGCTCAGGAGAAACCGAGACGGAATAAATCAACGTGTCAGGTTGAACTATATCTTCTATCTGAGAGACTCCGGAGGTGTTCACGGGAGTTGTCCGTGGGTCATCAGTGATCATTAATATATCGGAGTCCCTCATAATCTGCCGTTCAGTTAAAACCCTGAATGCACATTTTTTCAGCTGCTCTGCGGGGATAACCAATTTTAATAGTGGTGCTAAAAACTCAGCTGAATCCTGGGGTGGTAATTTGTTCAGGGGTAAAACCGGTAGTTCATTATTCTGGTCAAGTTCTTGAGAGAACAAACTCTCTGTGTTTTTTTTGTTTTCTGCCTGCAGCAGGAGTCGGGTAGTTATATACTCTGCATAATTTTCATGGAAATTTTCAAAGCCCATGAAAATATTATCAGAAGCACAAGCAGAGCATAACGTTAACAACAGCTCATAGGTTTTTTGCATTTTCGAGTACTGTTTTTTTAAATGCTGGTTTTCCAAAGTGACCAGACACTTTCTGAGCGCATTAGTTAACAGCTGTTTTTTTACTTTTATGTCTGATGCCTTTTTGATCAATGTCAGGCATAATTCAGGAGTGAGTTTTTTCAGTGGAATTGCTTTTTTTCCCGGACCCGGGGATATATACCCTTCATTTTGATCTAGCGCAGTATCGCGGGCACCCTCAGCCGCCTGTGGATGTAAGGGAGCTGCAAGTAAAGAAATATAGCGTGAAACCAGAATTTGCCAGATCGAAACGGCGGCAAAGCAGGTGTTACCAAAGTTTGAAAATCCTTCCATAGAGTTGACTGACGAGAGGAGTGCGCCCAGCGGACGATGAGTGAACAACTTAAGAAGCCGTTGTTGTTCTTTTCTCCCGGCCATTTCCTGTATGGCTTGTGCATCAAAGCCAAGGACTGTTTCTATCGCCTTTACTTCGTTTTTCAGTGACCATAAAACAGGAAGGTATGCTAACGTTGCTGAGGTTGGAGCGAGTAGCCTGGTCAGGGCTTTGGGAATAACATCATAGTGATACCAAGGTATGGCGCTGTATTGCGAAGGATGAGTCAAGGTTCTTTTCATGTATGTGCCAGGATCTAAAATCTGAAAGAACGATTCTTCACCAAACCTTTGGTAATATTTCTTTAACATCTGCTGTATCCCATTATTCAAACTTTCCAGATGCTCAGGATTTACGTCTGGCATTGATCCTTTATAGCGATGAAGTGTCTTTAACGTTGTGTAGATTATCTCCTGGATAATGGAGCGCAATGCTCTGGGGCAATAATTCCAGTATTTTTGGGGGTTTTCATCAATCGCCTGAATTTTCACACTCATATAATTAAGCCACTCTTCATCTTCTTCCCCTTGACCCAGGTCAGCGCAGCATCTGATCAATGAATGTGTAAATTTTTCCCATACGCCTTCTCCTTTTATGATTGCCTCAAGGCTATTTATTATTTTCAGGCTGCCGATTTCCAGTTCCTTTTCAGGCTGTGATTTTTTGTCTTTGGTTATTTGGGATTTCCCTGTTGTTCCGGGCTGATCATTAAGCGTTACTGGTTCAATAGATATATCTACAGGAAGGGGGGATATATCTTTCTGCTGAGGTCGTGATGACGGTATTCGTACCCCACATACCATTTGGTTACTGGTTGAGCGCTGGCAAAGTCTTGCATGAAGAGTATCTTTTATCTCTTTTAGATTGAGCAGGCTGCTTGTTTTTCTTACGCAACATTCTTCATTACTCCGCTTCAATGCCCGCTTCGGATAGAATGCAGTGGTCGTTTTATCGTCAGACTGTTGTTCAGGTAGCAGGGGTTCATGTGAACCGGAGGCAGCGTAAGTGCATTCAGGTGAAATTTGGGGATCCATATGACGGTTCTTTGTTCGAGTTAGACCCTCTTAGTGTAGTTCTGTAATTAAGCTCTATAGATATAACAGCTTGTTGTAAGTAATGTGAAATTTATTGGCAGGAAACAGCGGATGGGAAATGCGGCAGTGTGATTACTGCCTATCCTTTGGTTTTTAAAATAGCCGTCTGGATAACCGCTATTTCAGGGCCTGTTGACGTTTCGTTGCGTGCTCAGCGTATCAGGGCGCTCCTATGACGAGGCGCAGCATTGGAGGAAGGCTGGTTGCCTTTCAAAATGCTGCAACGAAGTCATAGGGGCACCCTGATACGCCCGAAGGGTGGCTCAGAAAGGCGCCATCTGCTTTGTCAGACTTGCTTGGCGTAGAATAACTACGCTCTGCACAAGTCTTTCGCGCAGATGACGCCTTTCTGAGCCAGACTGCGCGTCCCGCTGAGCACGCAACGAAACGTCAACAGGCCCTTACCATTAAGGACAGGCACTTTCAGACTCAATCGGATTTTTAACCGGACAAAATGACTATCAGACAATTATTTCTCAACGAAAGCCCTCTCAATCACATAATCAGCCACATCTCCGGTATGCGCCGATGCAGTAAAGCCGAGGTTATCGAGAATATCACAGGTATCATTGAGCATGGCCTGACTGCCACAGATCATGGCTTTATCGGTTTGTGGGTTCAGTGGTGGCAGGTCCAGGTCATTGCACAACCGACCACTGGTAATCAGATCTGTCAGTCGACCGGTATTTCTGAACAGCTCACGGGTAACGGTTGGGTAGTAGACCAGCTTCTGACGAATCTCTTCTCCCAGGTATTCATGGTGAGGCAATTCATCCAGCAGGTAGTCATGATAAGCCAGTTCACTGACGTAACGAACACCATGAACAAGTATGACCTTCTCAAACCGCTCATAGGTTTCAGGGTCTTTGATAATGCTCATAAACGGCGCAAGACCTGTACCGGTGGCAAACAGGAACAGATTCTGGGCCGGCTTCAAATCACCCACCACCAGGGTGCCCACCGGCTTGCGACTGACCAGCACGGAATCCCCCGGCTGTAAATGCTGAAGTCTGGAAGTCAGAGGCCCATCAGGCACCTTGATACTGAGGAACTCCAGGTGCTCCTCATAGTTGGCACTGGCGATACTGTATGCCCGCATCAACGGCTTCCCATCCACTTCAAGGCCCAGCATGACAAAATGACCATTATGAAATTTGAGCGATGAGTCACGGGTGGTGGTGAAGCTGAACAAAGTATCATTCCAATGCTTCACGGTTAACACGGTTTCTTGATAAAATGCTGACATACTTTGCTTCTTTTTCGTTGTTTGCGTCCTTACCAAAGATGACTTCGGAATCCATATCCGACGGTGGAGCAAGGTCCTTCTTATCAGCGACCTTAAAAACCAGAGGTAACTTTAGCAAAATTCGGGAAAAAATGCTGGCCTCATTCTCTGCCAACAGGAAATGAGTCTGAATGAATCACAAACAAAAAAAGGAGACCCACAAAAGCAGGTCTCCCTCATACAAACCGGTATAAAAACTTAAGCCAGAGCAGCTTTCGCCTTTTCCACCAGCTGGCCAAAAATCGCCTTGTCGTGAACGGCCAGATCAGCCAGAACCTTACGGTCGATTTCGATAGCCGCTTTCTTCATACCTGCGATGAAACGGCTGTAAGACAGGCCATTCATGCGAGCGCCGGCATTGATACGGGCAATCCACAGAGCGCGGAACTGACGCTTACGCTGACGACGGTCGCGGTAAGCATACTGACCAGCTTTGGTAACTGCCTGCTTGGCTACGCGGAATACACGTGAACGTGCACCGTAATAACCTTTAGCCTGCTTCAGAACTTTCTTGTGACGACGGCGCGCAATGACGCCACGCTTAACACGTGCCATGAATTATCTCTCCTGTAAAATGATCAAAAAAGCGATTAGTCGCGCAGCATACGCTTAACGAGACCCTGATCGGCCGGAGATACCAGTGAGGTACCACGCAGCTGACGCTTACGCTTGGTGGTCATCTTGGTCAGGATGTGACTCTTGAAGGCACCTTTACGCTTGTAACCGGAAGCGGTTTTCTTGAAACGCTTCGCGGCTCCACTGTTGGTTTTCATCTTTGGCATGAAAAACACTCCGCATTCGCGACCACTGATCTGCGAAACCAGCGTCGGGACAATTAAAAATACTGCCGCCAAAAGCCGAAGCCCTCAACCGGCACGAAGCACTAAAAAAAACGGCCAGACCCGATACCCTCAACGGACACCAAACCCAAACGCCGTTTTTTTAATTACTTCTTCTTTTTAGGGGCAATCACCATGATCAGTTGACGGCCTTCCATTTTCGGATGCTGTTCAACGGTTCCGATTTCTTCCAGGTCTTTTTCAACCCGTTTCATCAGTTCCATGCCCAGCTCCTGGTGAGCCATCTCACGACCACGAAAACGAAGGGAGACCTTCGCCTTGTTGCCCTCAGTAAGGAAACGTACCAGGTTGCGCAGTTTTACCTGATAATCCCCTTCTTCGGTACCCGGGCGAAACTTGATTTCTTTCACCTGGATCAAAGTCTGCTTTTTCTTGGCCGCAGCCTTCTGCTTTTTCGATTCGTACTGGTGCTTACCATAATCCAGGATCTTACAGACCGGTGGCTCACTGGTCGCATTGATCTCAACCAGATCCAGCCCCGCTTCCACAGCCATGCTTAACGCATCTTGTATATCAACTACACCGACCTGTTCTCCGTCGGCCCCAATGAGGCGGACCTCTTTTGCACGGATATTTTCATTAATCGGAGCCTTTACTGGGCGACGATCACGGAAGCTGTTGCGTCTGATGGTTGTATCTCCTGTGTAAGCAACATAGTAAGTCCCGCAAAGCCTCTTGGACTAAAGAGTTGCCAGACCATCAGGCAACCCGGGACAGTTTTCTCGAAGTGCATCGGAAAGCGGCACAGCCTCAGGCAGTGCGACCACGCTTGAGGACATCTGCCTGCAGGCGTTCCTGGAACGCTTCGATGGACATTACGCCCAGATCCTCACCGGTGCGGGTACGGACCGCCACGGTATTGTCTTCCATTTCCTTATCACCGATCACCAGCAGATAAGGAACCTTCATTAAAGTATGCTCGCGGATTTTAAAGCCGATTTTCTCGTTTCTCAAGTCCGCTTTTGCCCTGATGCCCTGTTCCGAGAGGTTTTTTTCCAATTTTCTGGCGTAATCGGCCTGACGATCAGTGATATTGAGGATAGCAGCCTGCATGGGAGCCAACCAAACCGGCATGGCACCTTCATAATGCTCGATCAGAATACCGATAAAGCGCTCGAAGGATCCCAGGGTTGCGCGGTGCAGCATAACCGGCGTTTTGCGCTCTCCGTGTTCGTCCACATATTCCGCACCCAGTCGACCCGGCATGGAGAAATCCACCTGAATGGTGCCACATTGCCACACCCGGCCAATACAGTCTTTCAGGGAAAATTCGATCTTCGGTCCGTAGAAAGCACCTTCACCGGGCAGTTCATCCCATGGCAGCTGCTGGGCATCCAGGGCTTCAGCCAGGGCTTTTTCGGCTTTATCCCAGATTTCGTCGGAACCTACGCGCTTTTCAGGGCGGGTAGACAGCTTGTAAATCAGGTTTTCACGGGCAAAACCGAAGTCGTCGTAAACACTGTGCAGGAAGTCGATGAACTCACAGACTTCTGACTGAATCTGGTCTTCCGTGGCAAAAATATGGGCATCGTCCTGGACAAAGCCACGCACCCGCATCAGGCCGTGCAGGGAACCGGAAGGTTCGTTACGGTGGCAGGAACCAAATTCAGCCAGTCGCAGCGGCAGGTCACGGTAGCTCTTCAGGCCCTGGTTAAAGACCTGCACGTGGCAGGGACAGTTCATGGGCTTAATGGCCATGTCCTTGTTTTCAGAGCTGGTGGTAAACATGCCATCGGCGTATTTATCCCAGTGACCGGACTTCTCCCACAGGCTGCGGTCCACCAGCTGGGGGGTTTTGATCTCTTCATAACCGGCCAGGCGCTGTTTGTTGCGCATGTACTGTTCCAGTTCCTGGTAGATCACCCAGCCGTTAGGGTGCCAGAACACCATTCCCGGTGCTTCTTCCTGCATGTGGAACAGGTCCAGCTTCTTGGCCAGTTTGCGGTGGTCGCGTTTTTCCGCTTCTTCCAGACGGTGCAGGTAGGCCTTCAGGGCTTTCTTGTCTTCCCAGGCAGTACCGTAGACGCGGGTCAGCATTTCATTATTGGAATCACCGCGCCAGTAGGCACCGGCCACCCGCATCAGTTTGAACGCTTTCAACTTACCGGTGGAAGGCACGTGTGGGCCACGGCAGAGGTCCATCCACTCACCCTGGCGGTAGACAGAGATCTCTTCGCTGGCGGGCAGGTCGTTGATAATCTCAACCTTGTACTCTTCGCCCATGGCTTTAAAGGCGCTGATGGCTTCTTCACGGCTCATCACCACACGCTCGATAGAGAGATCCTGTTTGGCCAGCTCTTCCATGCGTTTTTCAATTTTGGACAAATCATCCATATTGAAAGCGCGCTCGTAGGAGAAGTCGTAGTAGAAGCCGTTTTCAATCACTGGCCCAATGGTCACCTGGGCACCAGGAAACAGGTCCTGCACGGCCATAGCCAGCAGGTGCGCGGTAGAGTGACGAATAACATCCACACCCTCTTGATCACGGGTGGTAATGATGGATAAATCAGAATCTTCGGCAATTTTGGCGCTGGCATCCACCAGTTCACCATTGACGCGGCCGGCGAGGGTCGCCTTGGCCAGCCCCGGACCGATGTCCTGGGCGACTTCCATTACGGATACTGCATCAGCAAACTCACGTTTGCTGCCATCGGGAAGCGTAATAACAGGCATGAAGGAGTCCTTACATTGTAATCACTATACAGTGGCAACCGGTACCGGAGGCTGCTTGTTCTATTGCTCGTGCCAACCCATACGCAGGGCTGAGAGCCAAAAACCAGTGGCAATCCATACCAGGGATTGCATGAATTTTCTCAACGTTCATCAGGAACTGTTGGTTGATAAAACCGGGGGAGAAAATTGCAGGTCTAACGTTATATCATCGTAGTGAATACACGAATATGTCAATAAAAGATCTTTAAAACGCATTTACACTTCAGAAGACTTTATTCTCAACTGACCGATACGTTCCATTAAGTTGCCCCATTTCGTCAAATCCGCTTCATTAACATCAAATTGTGCTGCTTCCCTGCTCAGGCGCTCACGCAGCTGAGTATAAACGCTCTTCTGATAAGTGATGGCTGCTTCTGTGCTGGCACTGGACCCGGAGCGAGGACCATAAAAGCCGAGTTTCTTCATAAGTTCAGAGCGGGCAGTCATGACCCTGGCAACCACCCTTCTGATGGAGAGCAAGTCATCCTGCTGATCAAAAAGGCTATTCAGATCACTCTCCATAATATGCAAGATAAAATCCCCCGTATCCCGCAACTGCAAGACAGAGCAATCATTCATCAACTCTACCGCCTTTTCATACATCTCCACAGTCGACCTGAGTGCCTTAAGTAATGAATTCATCTCATCTTGTGATGGCAAGCTCATGGCTAATGATAAAAGTGACGCTTCTTTTGGTATTTTATATTCGTTTTCTGACAGCCAGTTTTTTGCATCGCCAGATTTTTTCACCACGTCATCGGGAATATGTTGTGCAATAAGATCCAGTAGATGTTTAACCGGAGTGACTTTTGCTGTGACCGTGACCACCCGGGCAAGCAACTCGTGATACGGTTCCAGCAAAGCATTGCCACAGTCTGCCCATACACAGGCCCGATCAATCTTATCTTTACAGGCTTTCAGTGCAGACGCCCTGCTGGCTTCAGCCTCAGCAAGCTGGCCATCTTTATACAGCGATACGGCAACGGCCAATGCCTGTTCCCATGGACTGAGTTCCAACTTGATAGCATCGACTGCCGTCTCCCTGATGGGCGCGGTCACCAGACAATAACGCTGTTTCTCATTTTGCTCCTCATTTTGTTCCTCTGCTTGCTCAATGTCCCGGCCAGGCTTTTCTGGCGGATGGCTCTCTTTTTGCTGCATTCTCATCCGCGCTTCAAGTTGCTTGCTGCGTATATCCTCCTGCGCCTTACGTTTAGCAAGGACTAACTCACGACATGCCTTCTTGAATGCCAGCTCATCGTCGCCCAATATTTTCTCAGCGGAACGAACAGCCATGGCGATGCGGTCTTGCTTCCCGGGTGCCGGTGAGAACCACGATAGGCTCCGGCTATCTTCACCTTTTTTCTGGAGTGCATGTAATCCATCCCTCAAATCCATCACTGCCCGGGCAACTGTGAGACGGTTTACCCGCAAAGCCCCCGGAAAATCCATCAATTGGTGCAAATAACCAAAGGTTTCCTGTATCTGTATTGCCAGGTTATTAACTTCCTGCCAATTCAAGCCTGGCAGGGGCAAATCAAGTGGTAGTCGGTGAAGCGAGCTAATAATTGATGCAGAAATATCGTAGCAGCCATGATGATTAGAGGCAGACATAATGGTGGCAAGAGTACTGACTAACCGCTGCTGAAGGGTTACCGGAAGGGCTATTTTTTCCAATTCAACTGAGGTCAATACCACCAGACAAGTCTGCGGCAACAACTTCAGGATCGGTGAACCGCTACCCGCTTCATAGCGTGCAATGATTCTGCTGTCATGCTCAATCATGTCTGTTAATTTGAACAGAAGTGCACTCATTTGATTTTTTTCTTTGGGCATATAGACCAGATATTTAAGCATTAATGCCGCAATAATCGCCCTGACTTCATTTTGGCTCGCCACAGAACACTCACTCTGTTTCAGGGAGTCACCTAATTCATGAACTATCTTTTCAATAATGCCAGCCAGCCCTTCATAGCTGTAGTTAAAGCCCTCTTCAGGTTGTTTGACGTAGTAGCATTGGGCTCTGCCAAGGAAAGGACTGCGCCTGAAAGGGTGGCGCACTAATTCAGCGCTTTTCTCAGTACTGATAAGGTTGTTTAACCCGCTAATCACCCCATCAGGTATAGACAACTTCTCCAACCGTGCCCTCTGTTCGTCAGCGACAACGTTAGTGACTTTGGTTAAAGCCTGAATCGCTGCGGCAAATCCATAACGATCACTTCCTCTGGCACGCAGCCCCTTTGCACTGCCTTTTTTCCGGGCATTTTTTGTTCGTTCAGGCGCATTAACTCCCCGTCGTTGCCTTCTTCCCCTGCTTTTGCTGTCACCGTTGCTTTCATTATTTGCTTCAGACTGTTCAACTTTCGAGCCCTGGTGTGCAATTCCGGTTCCCGCCGATTCAAAGGATGACAGTATGTCTGCAATCAGGGAAAAGCCAAGGTCCTGAATGGCATCGGTATCTTTTATTAGACTGCTACCGTTGTTCAACACCAAATGTGCAGGACCTGATCGAAGTGCGACAGGTGTTACGGTTTCACCTGGAGAAGACGGTGTCGAATCACCAGGCTGATCTTCAACTACTCCCTGCTCACCGGGCTGCATTACCGATGTTATAGCCGAGGCCTCAAGATCACCTGGTACGTTTATCTCAAATGGTTGCGAAAAAGACACTGTTGGAACATGGGGAGTACCAGAACAGTATTCGGGTTGCCAGGCAATTGCTAATGGCGGATAAACGGGTTGGGCCATATTGGCTGTGCAATAGGTATAGTAAACCTCTGGATGCAGATAAACCGGCTGTTGTGAGTAGATCCATTGCTGAATTGCAGGACAAAGGCACCAGGCTTCCTCATCGGTTATTGCCTGGGATTGGAATTCGGTCTCAATAATATTGTACGCACAGGGATTATTAACCAAACCAGCAAACTGTTGATTCAGCCATGCGCCCCAGGCTTCAGTGGATATTCTGAGTGTTACAGGCTTTCCCTCAGAGGGTTGATAGGTGTGATCTCCAATATTCAGGTTTACGGGGGCGTCAAGCGTTAATAACCTGATTGAAAAGAACTCTTCGCCATTGAACAGATAATGAAACTTCTCTTCCTGAAGTACCCCTGTTTCAGAAAAAGAAGAAACACGAGCGTCTTCTTTTTTCTCTTTATGCAAAAAACGCCCCATTAACCTGGTTAAATCCTTGCATTGCCCGGGGCTTACCACGACATCCATCTGCCAGCTACTGAGAAAGTCTTCACCCCTGAGAGCTGGCACCTGAGCTACTGAAGACTGCATTTCTGAAACCATGGGCTGGCGAAACGCCCTGACAAATACGCCCGTTACCGCCGGCAAACCGGATATATCTTTACTGACAATGGATAAAAAACCGATAGCCTGATTAATCAGCGCTGTACGTAAGTTGCCAATGTCATGATCAGGGGGAGTAATAACACTCTGAATTTTATCAGCAGGCGGTAAAGCCTTAACCTGCCTGTCATGCAGAGTTCCGGAATCATCCATTGCACCAGAATTACTGGCACCACCCACGATATTGACGCCCAATGTCTCATGACTATCTTCCGGCAGGGTTTGTGGGCCAGCAGAGTAGCTGTCAACGGGGTGATTATTAGAGGGTTCCATCCGATTACATCTCCTGAATCATGAACTGATTACAGTTTGAGTCCCAAAGACGGGTTTAGTTCCTTTTTGTATCTGAAGATAAAAAAGTCAGTAAAACTAACGTTCTTGTTAGTGACTGAACTGATCTCTGTTCTATATTCCAAAACTTCTCAGCAAAGGCCTTATAAAATACTCAAGCACACTTTTGTTCCCCGTCACAATATCGGTTACCCCTGTCATGCCAGGAATCAACAGCAAGGAGCTATTATCACCCGACAGCACTATTCGAACCCGGTAATACGGCAGCCCTTTTTCATCCTCCAGCGTGTCAACACTGATCGTATCCACAGTTCCTTTCAAACTTCCGAATGTGGCAAATTCATAAGCCGTTAACTTAATCAGAGCCATTTGCCCTGACTGCAGGAAGGCAATATCCGCCGGTTGAATGCGGGCTTCAAAAATAAGAGGGTCTTCTGCCGGTACAATCTCAACGACAGTGCTTCCTGGTTGAATAACACTGCCTTCTGTATGTACCTTTACCGTTTTGACTAACCCATCCACTGGTGCATACAACGCCGCCTTGCGAACCCGATCTTCCAGGCCTGCCTGCCCCTCCAGTAGTTTGCCGGAACGATCCCGTGTATCCTGCAGCTCTTTTTGTAAGTCTGCCCGGTAACGAATCACCAGATCATTACGACGCCCGATGGCCTCCTCCAATGCAGACTCAAGACGAGCAACCATCAACCGGGCATTGGTCAGATCCCCCTGAAGTTCATTTGCCCTTCGCTCAAGGTTAATAATCTCTACGCGGGTAATAACGCCATCATCCGTGAGCGGTTTCTTCAGTAATAACTCCTCATTGGCAAGCTGCAAGCTTCTGGTCAGCGTTTTTACTTTTTCCTTTAGCTCATTCAGTTCATGCTGCTTCTGAATCACTTGCTGGTCGAGAATAGTAACCTGACTGTTCAGTGCCGCCATTCGTTCATTCATCAGTGCTTTTTGTTGCAGTGCCTGTTCAGGAAAATGTTTTTGAAAGTGTTCCGGGAAGTTGATGTCACGTTGTTCATCAGACCATAAACCACTTAGCATCCCAGCCAGTGCCGCTAATTCTGATTCCAGCCTGGCCACAGAGCCCTGCAGGCTTTCCAGCTCAGATTCATTCACCCGAAAGGAAGATTGATAGCGCGTTTCATCAATCTGCAAGAGCAAATCCCCGGCATGGACAAACTCACCTTCCCTGACATGGACAGATTTCAGGGTTCCACCATCCAGACTCTGAACCTCCTGAACTCGACTGGAAGGAATAACTCGCCCATGGCCTGTGACGGTCTCATCCATCATAGCCAGCCAACTCCAGGCAATTAATGAAGCAACAAAGAAAACCATCAGCCAGATAAACCAGCGTGAAGTAACGGTAATGTCCATCAGCTGAGCCTGCTGCCGGTTACTGGCGGTTAACTGCAACCATTCCGACCATGATTTTGCTTTCATGCCTGCGGTTCTCTGATATAGACAGGCTGATCAGATACCAGTTTGCCGCCGTCCAACATAATGACACGATCAACAACAGACAACAGGCTGCTTCTATGGGTGATGATAATCAGAGTTACATTGTTCGGTAAGCTCTTGAGTGTCTTCTGAACCCGGGCATCCATCAGGCTATCCATATGAGCAGAGGGCTCATCAAGAATCAGGATATCCGGTTTGGACAGCATGGCACGAGCCAATGCAACGGCTCGCCGTTGACCACCAGAGAGTTGTCGTCCACCTTCGCCCACGGGGTATTCCAGGGCAGCCAAAGAGTCGCCGGTGAAGAGTGTTACACCACAGTCTCTCGCAGTGGTCAGCAGATCTTCCCCGGAGAAACTGGAAGCCCCCATTGTGATGTTATCCATCACTGAACCATGAAATAGCCAGGGATCCTGGGCCAGAAAGCCTATTTTCGCCCTCAGGGTTGCCGGATGAATATCCCCCTGGGCAATACTGTCCAGAAATACCTGTCCATGGTCGGGTTGATAGAGTGCCGCCAGAATACGGGCAAGCGTTGATTTGCCCGAGCCAGAGCGCCCTACTACAGCCACTTTCTCACCACTGTTGATGGACACGGATACATTAGAAAGCGCAGGAATAACACTGTCAGGGTAAGAAAACGACAACTGTTTTAACTTGAGATTCCCATGAAATTTTTTAACCCGGCGATGGGCCATTTGCGTACTCTGCTCGTCAGGTGCTCGCATCAACTGGTTTATCACCATAAAAGCACTGCGAGCCTGGTAATATCGTGTACCCAACAGGGCCAGTTGCATAAAAGGCGTTATCGCCCTGCCAGAAAGCATCATAACGGCTATCAATGCGCCCATATTCATTGTGCCAGAGCTGATGAAGATCACGCCGAAATAAACAATTGCAACTGTTGCCAATTGCTGCAGCCAGGTTGCCAGCGCAGTAACATTGCCGGTCATTGCCCGGGTTTTAAGCCCCCAGGTTGCCATATGCCCGGTTGCCTGCTCCCAGCGTTGCTGAAAACGACTCTGTGCACCGGCAAGCCGCAAGCTTTCAAGGCCGTTAATACTTTCCACAAGATCCCCATGCTTTCGTGCCGAAAGTCGTTCGCTCTCTTCGATACTCTGACGGAGCCGGGGTTGAACTGCTGCACTGACAAACGACATAACAACAATAACCAGCAGGGGAATCCACACCAGCTGACCACCCATAAGCCCGATAACCAACAGAAACAGGATGGCAAATGGTAAGTCGACCATGGCTGTTAGCGTAGTGGAGGTGATAAACTCCCGAATAGCCTCAAAGTCCTGAATTTGCCGTGCAAATGAGCCTGTGGCCGCAGGAATAAGCGACATTCGGATTCCCATAATTTTGGCAAACAGCTGACTGGACATCAGCAGGTCGGATTTTTTCGCAGCTATATCAATAAACCGGGTGCGCAGCTGTCGGCAGATCAATTCGAAAGAGATAACAACCACCACACCGATGGTCAGTGTATTCAGCGTGGTCAGTGCCATACCGGGAATCACCCGGTCATAGATCAGACGAACAAACAGTGGCACCGCAAGGGCAAAAACATTGATCAGCAGAGACGCTAACAACACTTCCCGATAAATACGACGACATTCCAGTAACGAACCCCAGAACCAGTGATCTCGCCAGTCCGGTGGATAGTCCGGATCACGATCATCCTCAAACCTGGCGCGACTGAAAAAAACAATGCGGTTATCAATACTCTGGAGAAAGTCGTCAGGATGCAGACGCTCAGCGGTCATCCCAAGTTTCGGTTGACGGAACTCAACATACTCTTTGGTAATCTGCACCACAACGATGGGTGACTGTGCCAACCAGACAATACAGGGAAGGCACGAAGGTGGACAGTTTTCTTCCAGTGATCCATGGGATACCAGCGACCTGGTAAACAACGTAAGCCCTGCATTCACGGCAGCCCGCTCCAGATATTCTTCTGGAAACTTATCTGGTTGAACGGGCAACCCCGTCAGTACACTTTCTGCAATGACCCTGATCCCATGAAACCTGGCAATCCAGATCAAGCTGGTCAGTAAAGGGCTTTGCGCCATTGCAACTCCATCCAGAGACAGGTTCAGCATTATGCAAAACAGAGCCTAGGGTAGAAATGCCTCCCCCGCCATTCTCAGCCAGGCACAAAAAAAAATCATCTATTCTTACTCAGAGTTTTTATCCTTGGTTCTTGTCAGTTGTTAGGTAGCTCACCTTGTTTGCCTGAACCTCACTGCCCCCGATACGGGAAAGATCATCCCCGGAACATTTTCAACACGGTTATGAGTATGAAGCGTCCTGCCGGTATTCATCATCTTCGCTTCTGGCTGCCTGTGCTGATGGTTGCTGCTAACATCCCGTCAGCAAGTGGGCAAAGTTTGGCAGAAGCCGTCTCTACTGCACTGATGACGAGCCCGGAGCTGCATCTGGCCATGCAAAAAGTGCAGACCCGCGTTCATGAGCAAAGCATTGCCAAATCAGGATTCCTGCCAACATTGCATGTACAGGGAGGCTCCGGCTATGAATGGACCTCCAACCCGGCAACCCGTGCCGGTGGGCCTGACAGTGATGACCGACTTCATAGGTATGAGTCTTCCATTGCGCTTCGCCAGGTGCTTTTTGCCGGTTTTTCCACAATACACGACAGTAATAGATCTGAAGCCAGCACACGCTCTGCACAGTACCGACTGATAACCACCGCTTCCGAGATGGCACTCAAAGTCACTCAGACCTATCTGACTGTGATCATGATGGAAAGGGCATTGGCCATGTCCGAGCAAAACCTGAAGATTCACCAGGATATCTACTACAACATTTTCAAACGTTCTGAGTCCGGTGTGCAGAGCACTGCAGACCTCAGTCTTGTCAGTGGCCGACTGGCGAGGGCTCAGTCCAATACCATTGCTGCTGACAACAATTTGCAGGATGCCCGTTGCCAGTTTGCCCGGCTGGTGGGAGTCCCAACCAGCACTCTTCACGAACCTGTGCCTGATTTTGAACGACTGCCAGATACTATGAAGCAGGCAGTACTACTGGCTGGCAAAAACTATCCATTACTCAAATCAGCGCTTCAGGACAATAACGCTGCAGAGAGTGAGTACATGGCCAGCAAGGGACGCTTCTACCCGGAAATCTCCTTTGAGGCAACCCGGTCATGGCACTACAACACGAATGGCGTGATCGGGCGTGATGATGATTACAGCCTGATGTTCCATGCCCGCTACAACCTGTTTAATGGTGGTGCTGATTCCGGGCGTATCAAGGCATCCCTCAGCCGCTGGAATGAAGCGAAAGATATATACCACCAGGCATTGCTGGATACCCAGCAAGAAGCCCGTCTCGCATGGGAAGCCCATACTCAGCTGAACAGACAAATTCCGCAATTACAGAAACACGTCGCCTACAGCCAGGATATGGTATCTGCCTACCGGAGACAATTTGCTTTTGGAGAACGGTCGTTACTGGATGTATTGAACGCAGAGAATGAAAGCCTTGAAGCAGAACTGGCATGGAACCGGGCATGGGCTGCACAGCTCGATGCCTTCTACCGGCTGCTTCATATTACCGGCCGACTGCTTGAGTCGCTGAAACTGACGCTTCCGCCGGACTGGGCTCCTGGTAATGGTGCCACACCATGAATAAACTCGTTTTGCTGCGTAATGATGGCAGGATCATTAGCGTTGTCGGCCATGCCTGGAAGCTGTTGTCAGGCCAACGTCGTCAGTTGCTGGCAGAAGGAGAACCGCTGACTGCTGGCGAGCTGATTGAGCTTGAAGGCAACGCAGATATCCTGATTCATCCTATAGCAGCCGGTGCTTTATCCGTCAGTGAGCTAAACAACGCCAATGATTATCTGTTGTCAGACACGCCATCAATCACGTTGGCTGGCGATAACAGAAGGGACGCAAACGAAAAGACCGCTGATGAAGGACTGATGACTCCCACCATCATTCCCCTGTATACGCCGACAATCACACCCTATGCAGGCATTGGAACGGGGCCGGATCATCTGCCGGAGATCACGGAAACGTTGCATGAGGGCGACAGTGACCAGACCACTATGGATAGCCTGGCACTGATTACCATTGATACACCAATCACCCCGGATAATATCGTCAACGACCGGGAGTCCCGGGCGCTGACCATCGCTGGCCGGGTGGTGAATGTCGAACCCCTGCGCCCGGTTACCTTGACCCTGACGGATAAGGTCGGCCATCAATTGCAGCTGAAAACAACGGTGAACAGCCATGGCAGCAGCTGGCAAATTGAAGCACCGGATCTTACCGGGAGCGGGTTATTCAATGGCCCTATTACCATAACAGCAGAAACCAGCGATCTGGCTGGTAATATTGCCAGAGACAGCACGACGTTTCTGCTGGATACCGTCACCGAAATCACCCTTGAGCTAGCTCCTCAGAGTGACTCCTGTTACGGCAAGGCAGCCGATACGCACGACAATCCCACCAGTGAAAACACACCGGTGATGACCGGCACCGGTGAAGTCAACGGTACGATAACACTGTTCGCTGATGGCCAGCCACTGAAGAGTGGCATTCCGGTTGCCAGTAACGAAACCTGGTCTGCACAAATTACCCATCCATTGTCTGATGGTTCCCATACAGTGACAGCGCAAATTACCGATATGGCCGGTAATACCGCCACTGCTGAGTTGCTACTGTCCATTGATACCGAAGCAGGTATCTGGATCAACGATATCGACACCTACGGCATCTATTCCTTTAATACACCCATAACCGGTGAGACCACAGGTATTGACAATGGACAGCCGGTTACTGTTTTTTTTGGCCCCGGCTTATTTCAAAACAGGGTAACGGCCGAAGTCCCGAGCAAGGTTCCGGTAGAGGATAACCACTGGAGCCATCCCCCTTTTATGGAGCCTATTACCGGAGGAAGCAATTACCAGGTTCTGGCATCCGTTGCAGACTGTACCTGCACCATCGCCACCGATCATCTGATGCCCCTCGGTAACCCTTCGGACATCAACATTCAGGAAAGCGTTGATCTGGGAGCTAGCAAGGACATAGATCCCATTTCAGCCAGCGGCACAGTACTCTCTATCGAGCCCGGTTACCTTACCGATCTACCCGACAATATCAGCATTATTGACAACGGCTCCAGCTTTCCGGTCAGCTGGCAGATCACCGGCCACAAAACGTTGACTGCCGTCTACCATGATGGGACATCAACCCAGACAGCCCTCACGTTTACCCTGCCGGACTCAGGCACAGGCCTGGCCACTTTACAGGTTGACCGTCCCTTTTTTCACCCGGGTGGCAATGACGAACTCGGCTTTATCCTGCCCTATCAGAAAAGCCTTTACTCACCAACCTATCAAAGAACCCATTACTCCAAGGCAGGATTGAGAGTCACCATCACGGATGATGTGCCAACCCTGGTGGATCATACGCCAGTTCTTGTGCAGGAAGGCACTACAGCAATGTGGAGTGCGCATAACGGCAAATTATTTACCCCTGTACAAGCCGGAAGCGATGGTGGTCTGCTCACGGCCATCAATGGCACTCCGTTAACCAGTGGCCATAACCTCAGCGGTGACATAGCGGATTTTTACCCATTCCCCGGTCAATACGGCACCCTGTCTGTCAATCCCGATGGTACCTGGAAATATAATGCAACACCTGACCAGTTTCATACCACCGACAGTACACTGACAGAGACGTTTACCTTTACCGTTACTGACACGGATGGGGACAGCGACAGTGCCACCATCAGTTTTACGGTACTGGATGGTACAGCACTGAGTTTTTCGACCGATACGGTCAGCACCATGCCCATCGACCAGGAGTGTGACCAGCCCGGCCCCATTTCGGACAGCGGCCAGATTACCGTCCTGAAAGGTTCCGACCCCCTGCCACCGGATCAGTTGCAGTTTGATATTAATGCCACCTCAAGGCAGCTGAACAACGCCCTGGCCAGTCGGCTGCCCACGAGTGATGGAGACAGTCTTGATCTTGATAACCTGCATCCCGGTCCGGGAAACCAGAGCCTGGTGCTATCGACTCTGACCAGCAAACCGGTACTCAGCATTCAACTGGACAGTATCAGCACCGACACCTCCGGCAACCTGTCTGCCAACCTGGTGGTACAACAGCTGGCCAACCTGGATGTCACAGAACCTGAGCCGGCGATAATGCCCCTGGTACTCACCGCCAGCGATCATGACCTCAATACCATCAGCCATACCGTAACGCTGTCGGTGATTGATGGTGGCGTTACCCTGAGGGATGATCATATCGAGGTCACTGAAGGTCAAACGGTGACCGGTAATCTGCTGGACAATGATGTGCAATGTCTTGAGACTCTCACCATCACCAGGGTCTCCCTTGACCGGTTTTATCTGGATAAAAACACCACAACAAAAACCGGGCAGGTGTTCGATTTTCAATCCGGCACCCGTATTGAAACCCTGTACGGCACGCTCACCGTTAAACCGGATGGCAATTACACCTACACTGCCCTGGACTCTCTGTATCATCCTGGCCAGCAACCCCTGCCTCAGGAGTTTACCTACACTGTCACCGACAGCAGTGGCGATACCGCTCATGCGGCTGTTTCTGTCAGAATTAAAGATGGCCCGGCCGCCACGGGAAATGAGCAGATCAACCTGACCTTTACCGAAAACAACCTGACCACGTCTCCCCGTTATCCCAAGTATTACGCTGGCCCTATTGCCACCCTGCATGGCGATGGCTCTGATGCCATCGCCCCCCAAAGCCTGAAATTCACTGCAGATCCTGACAACCTGAACGGTATCCTGACTTCACTGGGCACCCCGGTCAGCTTCACAGTAGCCGGTAACCAGCTTCGGGGCAGTGTTATCGAGAATGGCCAAAACATGGACATCCTCACTCTGACACTGTCGGCTATTAACAAAAATAACAAAAATCTAATGGTCAGGGTTAATGGTGAGCTGGCTCGTCCACTGGATCACCTGGCCGGTACCGTCGGCAATAATTCAGTCATGGTGGATGGCGAGCGGATTATCCTTTCCCTGCCCCTTACCTTTGACGATATTGACGGCACACCGGCAGTTACCGAGAGTACGGTTACGGCGACCTTTGTTGACGGTGTATTCCCGGTATTAAGCAATCCCTCAAAGATCAACATCGATGAAGTAAACCTGCCGGTTACCGCCACCGGGACGATTAAAGCCACCCCGAAATCCGACCATATCGTGCCAGAGAGCTGGCACTTTTCAGCCAGCCAGCCCGGACTGGATGGACTGTTCGCCAGCAACCAGCCACTGAACTGGAGCGTTCAGGGGCAAACCCTTTCCCTGCACTGGCCTGCCCAGCCGGAATCCCCGGTACTCACCGTGATGCTGGATGATCACCCACTCCCCGCACTGTCGGCCTCACTGCACTACACAGTAAAACTCTACCATCCCATGGATCAGGATAAGGGCAGCTGGCCCTTATCCATCGCGGTGGCCATTACGGATTCAGACGGTGATACCACGGAAAAACAGATTCCGGTTCAGATCAATGATGTCAGTAGCAATCTTGAACTGAAGCTGGCGATAAATGACCTGGAAATGACCGAGCCCCTGTATCAAAGGACACCGGCCAGCGAGCGGATCAACGTCGACATCCGTGCCGATACCGATGCCGTAACCAAAGTCTGGTTTCTGCCCCCTGTCGTCGACAACAGCGGCTTTGCCCTTGATGACCTGGGCAACCGGTTGACAGCAGATGGCCTGCCCATTCGGTACTTCGGACCCACGGCAGGAGTCCGCTACCCTGAAACCTGGGAAGCCTGGTCCATTCATGATGGCAAACAAAAGGATCAAATTTTCAGTCTGACCACGATACAGCCTGATGGAAAGGTGATTTATGTGCCCTCAGGCACCTCAGTAACCGCCACCATTGGCATCGCCTGGTATCACCACCTTGATCACCTGACGCCGACCGGCCTGAATACCCCGTCGCTGCCCGTCAGCTACACCCTGCAAGCTATAGATGCCGATGGTTCTAAAACCAGTGACGTCCTGACCCTGTCACTGCGGGACGGTGAATACCCAACTCCCGGCAAGATCACCCAGCCACCGGCGACCACGGATATTAACAAAGGCAACGATACTTCCGTGACCGGCACCCTCAACTATACCCCGGGTTCCGACCGTCCCGTCCCCGTGTTTGATCGATCCACCATTGAGCAGGAGGTGGCCGGGTTAAGCTCCGATGGTAATCCACTGTCCGGTATTGCCGTGTCTGGTCCGGACCACTCAGTACTGACCATCAGCCGGGACAATGACCATCTGCCGGTTTTCCGGTTTTCCGTGAGTGATCCACAACCGACCTCTGCCACCCTGCAATTTGAACAGCTGGACAACCTTGATCACCCAATGTCGTCTTTCAGCCAGAACGAGTCGATCACCCTGACCATACCGGTATTGATGAGTGACAGTGACAACAGCCTGAACACCACACCCACGAATTTTCTCTATACCGTGATGGATACCGTACCGGTGGCCAACGGCGACTATTACCGGAGAAATAACCAGCCCATTGGGGCAGAAGGCCAGACCTTCAAAGGCAACCTGCTTAACAACGACACTCTGAATGCCGATGCCGATAATGCCAGTCTCACCGCCATCAGCTACCAGAATATGGTCCATCCAGTCAGCCCAACCGGCACAACTGCCATTACCACGGATGCAGGCATACTGACCGTCCGGAGCGATGGCGAATGGCAACTCCCTGCCAATCCTCATTTTGATCACAGTGCGGGACAGAACTTCACTCTGAAGATGGTTAACTCCATTATGGATGGCGATGGTGATCACAGCAGGGCACCTTTCCAGATCACTATTGCTGACCAGCCTGCAACGTTCACCAGCGTTATCACTACCGAAGGCCCTGAAGACACGAACACCCCTGTCACCCTCTCCTTTTCCATTGATCTTGGTGACCCGGACCGGGAGGAAACCCTGACCAGCCTGTCGTTCAGCACCAGCGATCTTCAGGGAGGCATGCTGACCTGGAATGGCAATCCCCTCAGCGCCACCGGAGACACCGTACAGATCCCCGTTGCCGCCATGAGCCGGAGCATGGTCTCCGGCAGCGTCATCCTGAGCGCTGACAATCTTGGCTATCTGCCCCCAGCCGATGCGTCGGACTTTACCCTCCACAACCACCAGGTCACGCTCAACCTGAATGCCACCATCAGCAACAATCCGGGGCCGGTTCAAAGCCTGAGTACTCCGTTGGTTATTCATATTAAAGGCATAGCTGATCCCCCCATCTGGCCCAAACCGATACCCGTGGTCACCGGCGAAGAGAATCAATACATTCCCCTTGGCAACAGCATAAAAGCCGGGCTTATGGATAAGGATGGATCAGAAGCCCTCTCATACGCGATAACGCAATTACCAGGTAGCATGAAACTGTTGTGTCATGGACGGGAAATTAATGCCGGGACCACGCTTACGACAGAGCAGTTTGGGCAGCTGATTGTTCAGTCTGATGAACATTGGAGTGGCAGACTGGAAATAAAGGTGGATGCCATCGCAACCGAACAAGGTTATTTTGCGGTTGAAACCGCACGATCACCGGCAACAATCACTGTCAATGTTCAACCTGTGGCAGACCCTCCCACACTGGTGGTTATGCCTGCGGGTGCGGACCCTGACACCGTTAAGATAACGGGAAATGAAGATGAGCGCATTGCCATTGGCAGCCACATCAAGGCAGCCCTGGTGGATACGGACGGGTCTGAAAGCCTCTTCCTGACAGTCACACCATTGGTTAAGCCCGGAGAAGCTACAGGCCGTCTGTGGATTCAGCAGGGAAGCGCCTGGACAGAAATAAAACACGGCCCAACGAATCATTTTGAAGTCACTGGTCCGGATATTGACCATCTCTATTATCAACCGGGAAAAGATCGAAGTTCGGCAAACTTTGACGATGTTCGTTTGCAGATAAACGCCATCAGTCGTGAGTCTACTCAGGATGGGCTCACACCGGTGGCTGGCAAAGAAGAAGCCATATCACCGGACCGGTTTATGCAAATAAGCATCAAAGGGGTTCCAGATTCACCGGAAGTGACCCCGAATGATACCTGGACCGTGAATCCGTATAAAGCCAATGAGTTGACAGGCCGTGGCCAAGAAGACCAAAGACTTCCACTGACGTTTGATCTTCACTCATCGGATGTTGATGGCTCCGAAAGCCTGAACTCAGTCGCTACGCTGGAAGACAGCCGGTTTCGTCTGGAAGATAACCATGGGCGACAGCCGCCCATCGCTTATATCGTTAATGGCAAACCGTTTTTCCAAATAACGCCAGCTGATCTTAGCTCCGGCAAATACCGGTTGAAACCACCCCCGGACTATGCTGGTGAGGCACTGGTACCCATGAAGGTTCTGGTGACAGAACTGGACGGAGCCCATGCCATTTTTGACTACCAGCTGCGAGCTATCTTTGCCCCGGTGGTGGATACCCGGGATCAAGCCATCGCCCCCATCCGGGGTAAAGAAGTTGAACTGGACAGAGCCGGTAAATTTCTTTCGGGTGGAGCACCACTGGCCCTTACCGGGTTCACCCCGGGCGACCGTGATGGCAGCGAAGCCATTAGCGATATCACCGGATTCAATTTGCCCGATGGTTTCCAACTGATGGTAAAAGGCACATTGCTGGCCAACCAGTGCGGGTCCCTGGTTGATCACCTGGGCGGTCTGGATGCACTGAAAAAGATGCTTGCTGCAGGCGATATCCGCATTGTACCGATCCATTCAGATGGAACGATTGATCATGATTACCCAACTCCCACCCGTCAGAGCACCGACTTCAGCTTTACCGTGGAAATCTCGGATCAGCAAAATGGTTTAACGGCGAAAAAAGAGGTAACCGTCAGTGGGCATATTGACTGGCAGGGCGAAGTTGATGGTGAACAGCCTCCAGCCACACCGTTCAACCCTGATGAAAACACCAAAGTCGTTCATGATAACCCCGGGCCTTTTACAGGAAATGATGTTCCATTGAGGGCATTACAACTTGTTGCCACCGATAAAGATGGCAGTGAGCGGATAAAAGACGACAAGCGACCTCAATATGAAATCGAGGTTTATGACCCTGCCGGAAACAAGATGACAGGAGGCTGGCATCTGCAAACCTCTGGAGGACAGGATCTGATCTTTGATAACGATAAATGGCTGATTCAAAGTGGTGAACTTGATGGTGTCTCGGTCCATTTTACCGAGAAGGGCACGTACTTTATCCATACGAAAGTCATTGTTGAAGACGTTGGGGATGAGGAAGCGCGCTATGCCCGGATGCAGGTCATTGTCAAAGAGGAAGCGCTCCATGACCGGGTGCAGGTCATTGTCGAAGGGAATACCGGAGACCCGGGTCAACCGATACCTCCGGAGAACCTGTTTGTCTGCTCAGAACCGGTAGCGGGTAAAGAGGATTACTACGTCACCATTCCAGACCATTGCATCAACCTCGACCAGACTCACACCTCTGCAAAGGAAGAAGCCACATTCCGTATAACGGTGGCGGATCTTCACGGGTGGAGCCTTAAAGGTTTCACAACGGTGTGCTGGAATAACGATGGTGAGGTCACCGAGTACATCACCAGGCCGGAAGACGTCGGAAACCTTCAATTTCACCCACCCAGGGACTTTTCCGGAGAGGACAGTATCGACTATCACATATTGAAGAGAAATACTGATTCCGACCAGACCAGCAAAACGGACTTCAAGATCCCATTCAAGGTTCTGCCGGTGGTGGGAAACTCACAGGATGAACCACCGGAAGATTCGGTATCTGACTTGAAAGCCTGGACAGAACCGGCAGCGGAGGCCGATGAGTGGAAGGATACGGATCACCCCGAACCCATGCACCTGCAGTTAAGAACCACCGATATTGATGGTTCGGAAACCATCGAAAAAGTTGTCTTTAAACCACCGGACCATATCGTTATCCATGGTGATGGGCTGCAACCGGACAACTCAGTAGCTCGACAAATATCCGAAACAGAAACGCAGTTTAAGCAGCGGATAGCAAGCTTCACCTTCACTCCCGGACCGGGACTGCCGGCGGGAACCTACACCATGCCGATTGCTGTAGAAGTACTGGATACTGCTCCGGGAACCGGAGATACCGACAGCAAAGTATTTAGCAGAGTGATTGAGCTGATGGTCAAACCGGTCAATCACTGTGCCACCCTTACTGCACCCAATCAGGAAGGCCATGAAGACTCAGATATCCCTATTAAAGGGCTGATTGCTGCCCTGAACGATAATGATGGCTCTGAAGTCATCTCTGTTGTGCTCTCTGGCCTGCCTGATGGCAAGGTGGTCAAGGACAGTTTCGGCAACCCCCTGCCCTTTAACGGGAGCGGGAAGTGGCAGATTCCAGCACACTTAATGGATAACAACGGCCATGTACAGCCACTGTTCCTGAGGCCGGTGAAAGACTTCAGCGGTGTCGTGCAACTGACCCTGAAAAGTCACAGCCACGAACAGAGCCTGAGTACGGTTTGCAGTGACGAGCAGGCATTTCAGATTACGGTACAACCTGTGGGTGACCCCATCACACTGGATCACATTCCCGGGGCAATGACGGGGGATGAAAACACTCCCATCGTCTTTCGTCTGAATGCCAAAACCACAGACAGCCATTCAGACAAACATGACCATCCGGAAGAACTTCAGGCCACATTGACGATTTTACCGGGCAGCACCCCCACGCTGATGCCTCCTGAGCCAGAGGCCATCAAACCCAGCCTTACCATTGCTGGCCAAACGACAGCCGTATTCTCAGCCAATGGCTCAGGCGGTTATACCGCAACCATCGCAACAGCGGATGCCACATTACCCGTGCTGGAATTTAATCCGGGCGATGGTCATGGAACACTGCAGATGTCGTTAGCCGTCCGGTCTGTTGATAAAACCGATGGACTGACAACGGCCTATGGCCCTGAAGTCGTGATGGGCAGCACTATTACCATTGCGCCAAAGTCCGATAAGCCCTCACTGCTGATTGATCGCAAAAGCATCATTACCACCGTAGAAACACCAGCGCCTGTTTTTATCCGGGCTTCAGTGATCAATCCGGCTGAGACGGTCAGCAACCTGGTCGGCACGGAGCTCTACACCCTTGTTCAGGGACTGCCAGGCAGTGCATCGCTGGTTAACCATGCCGGAACACCAACCGGCACTCCTTCCTCCAGCCCAGCAGGTATTGCACTGGTCAGCAGTGCGCTGCCAAACCTGTACCTTAAAGATCATCAAACCGGAAGTTATACCCTGAATGTTGAGGCCATCTCCGATGTTGGTGATGGGAATAACCAGAGTAGTGATGTCATTGCCCTGAACATTGTGGTGGTTGAAAAAAGTAAAGACATCAGCGGCACCCCAAACAGCGATATTATCATTTCCGATGGCACAACGCCGAAGATCTCCGCTGGTAATGGAGATGATCTCATTGCCGGGGGTAACGGTGGAAACCAGATACTTCCCGGGTCAGGAAACAATACAGTTTGGGGGGGAGCGTACTCAGGCTCAGGCGATGGTCGCCGTGATACGTTCCTCTTTGAGGCTGGCGATACAGGCACAACCGCTATCCGGGACTTCGAGCCCGGCGTGGACGTTATTGATTTGAGCCAGCTGCTGAACCTTGACGAGGTGTGGTCCGGTAGTGATCTGGCGAACCAGGTCACCATTGATGAAATGGATGGGAAAGCGCGGATCACTGCACTATCCGAGGTGATTACCCTGGATACCATACCGCTGGAAACGCTGTTGCCAGGGGGAAACACCATGGATACTGCAGAACGTTTAAGCTCGCTGGTTGAACAGGGTCACCTGATTGTCTCCCATCAGTTTGGTCACCAGGGAAAAGATACCCTGTATGCACCACCAGCCGCTGAATTAAAGGGCGATGGCATTGTAAATGCCGGTGCCGGAGATGATCACCTGTATGCCAACAATGAGGGCAGCAAACTGAGAGGCGGGTCTGGCAACGATATTCTGGAGCTGAGCCGAACCAGCCATGCAATAGACAGGCTCTACTGGCGGAAAGAAGACGCTGGCAGTGAAGCTGCACCCGCTTATGACCGGGTATTCAACTTTCACAGTGCAGAAGATGTTATCGATATCTCAGGCTTCCTGCCTGCAGAAGCCAGCGCCCAGCCTTATGATTACATGGCGCTGAACACCAACGGCAGCAGCACCAACCTGAACCTTGCCAGTACCAGCGCCCACCACTGGACCAATACCATTGAGCTTGCAAATGTCGACTGGTTACAGGGCAGCAGTTCGGAAGATGCGCTGAAATACCAGCTGGAACAAGGTTACCTGATCACCGGGTTTCCTATCTAGCTTTCGCTCAAGCGCTGTGGTGACGTTCCAGTAGGGGCTAATAACAGTGTCGAGTAATCTATGATTATCGTAGGTTTTTAGTAACGGTAGTTACGGTTACTCCTGCACCTGCTCACACTTGCCAAATCACTGCTACGGATACGAAACTATGCAGTTTTGATCAGCCACAGCAGCCCTCAATGACGACATCCGCAAATCAAGAAAGAGCCAACACTGAAGACTTCCTGTCTATTTTTCTTCAGGACATTCCGTTGATGGATGTTCGTGCCCCGGTGGAGTTCGCCAAGGGCAGCTTCCCTTTAGCGATCAATATCCCCATTCTGGATGACCACCAACGGGAACTGATTGGTACCTGTTATAAAGAAGAAGGACCTGAGGCGGCTGTTAACCTGGGCTACAGACTGGCTACTGATGATATTCGGGCTCAGCGACTCGAAGCCTGGCAATCACTTATCAGGCAACAGCCAAAAGGGTACCTGTTCTGCTTTCGTGGAGGACAACGCTCCCATATTACCCAGCAGTGGCTGAAGGAATCTGGCTACCCTTATCCACTAATCAAAGGTGGCTATAAAGCCCTGAGACGTTTTCTGATCGATGAACTGGAACGCTCCATTGCTGAAATTCCATTCATTATCCTCAGTGGCAAAACCGGTACCGGCAAAACCTGGCTGATGCAACAACTGCCTTACAGCATTGACCTGGAAGGCCTCGCCAACCACAGAGGCTCCAGCTTTGGCCGCCGATACGGTGGACAGCCGGGCCAGATCGATTTTGAAAATCGCCTGTCCATCGCGTTACTGAAGCACCGTCACAGGTACCCCGGAATGCCGGTACTGCTGGAAGATGAAAGCAAGCTGATTGGCCGCTGCAGCCTGCCCCAGACGATGCGGGACAAAATGCAGCAATCCCCGTTAATTTTGCTCGAAGAGACCATGGAAGAGCGGGTCAGGATTGGTCTTAAGGAGTATGTGACCGACAATCTTGCCGAGTTTATTGCCGCTTATGGTGAACCACAGGGTTTTGAGCAATTTGTCGAAGGCCTCTCTGGTAGCCTTCACCGTATTCGCCGCCGACTGGGTGGAGAACGCTATCAGCAGTTAACCAATATTCTGGAAAACGCCATCGCGCAACATAGATCGGGCGGGGGAATAGCAGGCTACAGCCCTTTGATCGGTGATCTGCTCAGCAATTATTACGACCCCATGTATGACTATCAGCTGGAGCAGAAGGAAGGTAAAGTGATCTTTCGGGGAGATCGTGAGGCTATTGAACATTACTACAACACATCATTGATAAACTGATTCGGGCCATCATTGGCAGCTGCAAGGCCCTGTTGATTAAAGGGCCTTGTCTGAAATTGCCCTATCAAGAATTACCGGTCGAGCATTCTGGAAATCCCGGCAAAGTCATTGATAACAATATCATCCTGACTCTACTATGTTATTTTTTATATGACTAAGCAGTAGACAAAAGTTTTAGGCGTTTGTTCCAAATTTTATTCCAAAAGCCAATTAAAAAACTGAATATTGATAAGATACCCAGAAAATAAACACTGGAAAACAAACACTGGATAGCGCAATGAACATCGATTTCGACAAAGTGGTGGATCGAACCAACACCTCCAGCCTTAAATGGGAGCGCTTCAGCCCTGACGTTCTCCCCATGTGGGTAGCGGATATGGATTTCCAGTCAGCGCCTGAAATCATCGAAGCACTGCACCAGCGCATCGACCATGGGGTTTTTGGTTACACCGAGCCAGACAGCGAACTGGAAAAACTTGTCGTTGAGCGCTGTCGCCATCTCTACCACTGGGATATTGAGCCAGAATGGATTGTCTGGATGCCGGGCCTGGTTTCTGCCCTGAATGTTTGTGTTCGTGCCTATGCCGACAAAAGCGAAGGCGTTATTTCCCCCGTTCCTGTCTACTATCCCTTTCTTGTGGCACCCAAACTGGCCGGACGTGAGCTAATCGGTGTGGAATGGATTAAACAAAACGGCCAATGGGTGCTTGATCTCCACAGCCTGGAGCAGAAAATCACCCCCAGCTGCAAACTACTGATGCTCTGCAACCCGCAAAACCCGAACGGTCGGGTATTTACCCGGGCAGAACTGGAGAAGCTTGAACAACTCTGTAAAAAACATGGCCTTGTGGTCTGCTCCGATGAAGTGCATTGCGACCTGATTCTTGATCGCCGTGCGGAACATATTCCCTATGCGGCCATCAGCGAATTTGCCCGAGACAAATCAGTGACACTTATGTCACCGTCGAAAACCTTCAATCTGGCCGGCTTCGGCTGTGCCTTCGCGATTATTCCCAATCATCAGTTACGTCATCAGTTCAACCAGGTCCGCACCGGTATTGTGCCGTCAGTGGACAGCGCCCTGATTGGCTACACTGCCGCGAAAGCGGCCTATCGTCATGGTGAACCCTGGCGTCAGTCATTGCTGGATTACCTCCGTGGTAACCACGACTACCTGCTGGAAGCCATCAATAACATTCCCGGTCTTGCCATGGAACCACTGCAGGCAACCTATCTGGCCTGGATTGATGTCAGCGGACTGGGGCTGGAAGATCCTCACCAGTTCTTTGCAAAGGCCGGTGTTGGCCTGTCCCCCGGAAAGCAATTTGGCGATGAAAACTACCTGAGGCTGAACTTTGGTTGCAGCCGATCTGTTCTGGAAGAAGGCGTGACACGAATAGCCAGAGCCGTTGCACAAATGCAGTCAATGGATTAAAAACTTTCACCACAGAGACACAAAGAAATAATCTATTCTTGATGTGCCTCTGTGGTCACAAAGCCTAATTGCTTATAACAGCACCTGCGGTCATTATATCCAGCCCAACAACTTGTCAGACTCACCGTGAAAGAGATCACCAACCACTCATTTCAGTTTGCACAGATAGGTGTTATCCACTCCTGCTACCGCCAGAAATTTGGAATCCCCCGTCAGCCCGGCATTGTCACCGCCGCTGAAGCCACACTGGAGCTTTTTCCCCCGTACAACCAGGAAAACCTGGTACGAGGTCTGGATGGGTTTTCACATATCTGGGTACATTTTATCTTCCACAAAACCATGGATGAGGGCTGGCGTCCAACCATTCGCCCACCAAGACTGGGAGGTCGACAGCGCATGGGGGTATTTGCTACCCGTTCCACACACCGGCCAAACCCTATGGGTATGTCCGTGGTTGAACTGCGCGGCATTGAGTCCGGCAATGGCAAGCTGACCTTGAAGCTGGGGGCGGTGGACCTTCTTGATGGTACTCCCGTTATCGATATCAAACCTTACCTGCCCTATGCCGACGCACTGCCTGATGCCAAGGGTGGCTTTGCGCCCCTGCCAATGGCGATGGCAGAAGTGAAGTTCACCGATCAGGCCATGCACCAATGCCTGCGTTATCAACAGCGAACCGGCAGGCAGCTGATTCTGCTGATCGAACAGGTACTTGGCCAGGACCCGAGACCCGCCTACCTGAGGGAATCCTCCGGACGACGCCATGGCACCGCACTATGGGACCTGAATGTGGTCTGGGAGTACACCAACCAGCACTTTCTGGTTAAAGAGCTGGAACCTCTGAAGCTTGACGTGAAAACAGTGGAAGGTAATAGGTAATGATTATTCCCTATGACATGATTGAGCCCGAGACGCTTAACAGTCTGATCGAAGAGTTTGTCAGCCGTGAAGGGACGGATAATGGCTATGACGACGCGCTTGCAAAGCGAGTAGCGCAGGTATTATCCCGCTTGAAATCCGGCGACATGGTGATCGTATTTGACCAGGAAAGCCAGACACCGAATATTCTGCACAAGGACGTTGCCAGGCAAATCCTGAGTGAGCAGGACGTGTGATCATCCTGTTTCCAGAAAGCTGCCCGGAAAAACAGAACCATTATTCTGGGCAGGGTCGCACATACAAGGCCGCTTGGGCAGGCAATAGGTAAAGCGTGAAACGTTGTCGTTTACTTGCTACAGGGTGTGTTCTATCAATTGTCAGCAATGTTTATCTGTCTACAAAATCTCATGACTGGCTATGCCGGTCGTGATAATTTGTATGAAAACTTCGAGTAGCAAAGTCAAATGTAACTGAGACAGGGCCTTTTTCAGTTTTGGCGGCATTAACTGGATCCGCATTAAAAAGTTCCTGTGCCGACTCATCAGCACCAGGACCAAATAAATAGGTCGTTCCAGGATATTGCTGCACTTCTTTCTTCCAATTTTTAGCATTTGTTTCAGCATCATGAATTCGTTCTGGAAAAAACGATAGAGTCATAAACATTTTATGCGGACTGGGGGCAACTAAAAAGGTAAAATCTCTAGGCTTCATATACCATGCTGCATAATGCTCACCTTTATCAGGAGCATGAACAAGGAATAAACAATCCAGCTCTTCAACTTGAACATTCCTGCTCACAGGAATCCATTTAAAATCCCCCACTCCCAATTTTTCCATGCTATTATCATGGCCTTTAGACTCTGTACCAGAAGGCTGAATGGAATAGGATCCTAAGGGTTTGGCTGAAGCTCCTGAAGTCTCTGGATTATCAAGACCAACAGTTTTAGCGGTGTCATTATTTTTAGGGGTAACAACATTATTGGCCTCTTGGGAACGTTCCGATGTCGAAGGGGGTGGCAAGTAAGCAGCGGAAATCATAAGCATTACCATTGTTTGAAAATCTGTTCTTTTGATCAGACAAGTTAAAGCTGGAAAGGTTCCGAAGCTTCAGTGCAATATTTCCGCCCCCGGTGAGCGTGCAATCCGACGATTCATTGCCCCTGACCAATGATCAGTTAACGTCAGCTCTCTATACCCATTACAGGTTACAGCGATGCAACTGCTCGCCATAGTCACTGGCTCTGGCTTTACTGTGCTGGAAGTGCTCAGCAACCATTTCTTTTTCTTATGGGTGCCCTTGCGATAACCGTTCCAGCCATCATTGTTATTCAGGTACTGCTGATCAGCGGCCTACAGTGAAGTGCTATTCAGCTTGCGTGACTTGTGGGTATACCAGCCAATAAAGTCATGAGCCGGAAACACTTAAAAGTCTGATTGAAGAGTTTGTCAGCCGCGAAGGGACGGATAATGGCTATGACGACGCCCTTGCAAAGCGAGTGGCGCAGGTATTATCCCGCTTGAAATCCGGCGACATGGTGATCGTATTTGATCAGGAAAGCCAGACACCGAATATTCTGCACAAAGACGTTGCCAGGCAAATGCTGAGCGAGCAGGACTCCTGATCATCCTTTTTCCAGAAGGCTGTCCAGGAAAATAGAACCACTCTTCTGGACAGATCCCCCAGACAAAGTTACCCGGGCGGGCAATATGTGAAACGTTGTCGTTTACTTGATACAGAGTGTGTCCTACCCGTTGTCAACGACGTCTATCTGTCTGAAAAATCTCATGGCTGGCTATGTCGGCCGTGCTAATTTGTATGAAAACTTCGAGTGGCAATGTCAAATGTAACTGAGACAGGGCCTTCTTCAGTTCTGAGGACATTAGCTGGATCAACATTAAAAAAATTCTGTGCCGACCCATCAGCAACAGGACCACATAAATAGGTGGTTCCGGGCTTTCTCTGCACTTCTTCCTGCCAATAGCCAGCATGATTTTCAGCAGCACGGATTTCTTCTGGAAAAAATATCGCAGCCATGGCTCGCCGAGTGGGGTTCAGTAAAAAGGTCACATCGGGAGGTTCCATATGCCAGGCTACATAACCCCTTCCATCATCAGGAACATGAACAAGGCATAAACTACCATCCATGTCTACAGCTTGAATATTCCTGTTGATGGTAACCCATTCATAATCACCAGTTTCCAGCTTTAGAATGCCATTCCCACCACCTTCAGACTCATCATCAGAAGACTCAATGGCATATGCTGCTAACGGTTTAGCTGCAGCACCATGGTTCTCTGGGTTATCAAGGCCAACGGTTTTAGCTGTGCCAACATTTTCAGGGGTAACAGCATTGGTCTCCTGGGAAATTTCCGGTAGATCCGGTGTCGAAGGGGCTGGTAAGGAAGAAGAAGGAATCATAAGTATTACCTTTATTGAATACCTGTTCTCTTGAACAGACAAAATAAAGCTTGAAAGGTTCCAAAAATATAATTCAATAAATCAATCAACCCACGGTGAACGGACAATCCAACGATTCAATACCCCTGACCAATGATCAGTTAACGTCAGCCCGGATATTTCATAAGCTGCCCCGAATCTCGAACGACCACATGGGTGTGAAAGGCAGGGCGACGCAGGATGCCAAAGCCTGGCACACCATTTCAATGAGTTTGAGGTGTATAATCCCCGTTCACCCTGAGCGTCCTTCGGCTCCGCTCAGGATGCACGGACGAAGGGTGTTTGGCAGTGGTTTCGTTTTGTTTAAAGTTTCAACAAGGCTCTAAAATTTCTACTGACAATTGCTGAAAATTATGTTGACAAGAAACATAGAGCCTCAGGACGAACGGAATTTGGGCGTCATTGATAGAAGGAACCCATCAAACTCATCGAAATGATGCACACTATATCCATTACAGGCTACAGCGGCGCAACTGCTCACCATAGTTACCGGCCCTGCGCCTTACTTTGCTGGCGGTGCTTAACAACCATTTCTTTTTCTTATGGGTTCCCTTGCGGTAACCGTTCCAGCCTTCATGGTAATTCAGGTACTGCTGATCGGCGGCCCACAGTGAAGTGCCATTCAGCTTGCGGGACTTGTGGGTATACCAGCCAATAAAGTCAATCGCGTCGCCAAAGTCTTCGCGGCTGGCAAAGAAACCTCCGGCTTCGCTGACATATTGCTCCCAGGTGCCATCCTGCGCCTGCGGGTAGCCATAAGCGGAAGAGTTACGGGGTAATGGAATGAAAAGGAACCATGGCCGTGGCGGCTGGGCATCGTGCCGGTAAGATGATTCCTGATACATAATGGCCATCATGATCTGGATAGGGGTGCCCCAGCGCTGATTGGCTTTTTTTGCATCTTTATACCAGCCGCGTTTTTCCTTGAAGACACTGCAAAGGTTGTGGGGCTTCTCGGGTGGTGCCTTACTGGCACAGCCTGCCAGCACGGCAGACAGGATCAAAATAAACAGCTTTCGACTCAGGTTTGACATTCAGCCGCCATCCTCCAATGTTCAACCACAGAGACCACCAGGAGCACTGAGAAAAGAGAACCTTTAGCTTGCTTCATCAGCTCAGATTTCCAGGAGTGTTTATAATCTCTGTGGTTCAGCTCGAATCAATTTGCCTCAGGCACTACTCACCCCAGGCCTGCCTCATCTGCATAAAGTCATCCTCAGTGACGACACGCACTCCCAGCTTCTCTGCCTTGGCCAGTTTTGAACCGGCCTTGTCACCGGCCAGCAAGGCTGATGTTTTTGCTGAAACTGAGCCAGTCACCCTGGCTCCCAGTTTTTGCAGGATGGCCTTAGCTTCGTCGCGGGTCATTGTGTTTAACGTGCCGGTTAACACCCAGGTTTCACCTGCAAGGGGTTGATCGCCCCCTTCTACAACCGGCGATTCCGTTTCCCATGCAACACCTTTCGCCAGAAGTGCATCAATCACTTCGCGGTTGTGTTCCTGACGGAAAAACTTCTCAATATGACCAGCAACCACAGGGCCAACATCATCCACGGTTTGCAAGTCTTCCACCGAAGCGGCCATCAATTTATGCAAATCGCGGTAGTGACCTGCCAGCCCCTGTGCGGTTGCCTCACCCACTTCGCGAATGCCCAGTGAGTAGATAAAACGGGGAAGCGTGGTTTTTCTGGACTGATCAAGGGCATTAATCAAGTTCTCAGCCGACTTTTTCCCCATACGTTCAAGGCCGGAAATCTCCAGGGCATTAAGACTGAACAGGTCTGCCACCGTTGCGATCAATTGACGATCGACCAGCTGCTCAACCAGTTTATCCCCAAGACCATCAATATCCATTGCCTTGCGGGAGGCAAAGTGCTTAATAGCCTCTTTGCGCTGGGCTGAACAGAACAGTCCGCCAGAGCAGCGCAGGATGGCTTCTTCACGTTCCAGCTCAGAGTCGCATACCGGGCAGCGATCCGGAAAGATGATATCCCGAACATCATCAGGACGCATGGAGTGGATAACCCGGTTCACCTTGGGAATAACATCACCTGCCCGGAGGATAACGACACTGTCGCCTATTTTGATATCCAGCCGTGCAATTTCATCCATGTTGTGCAAGGTCGCATTACTGACCGTCACCCCTCCCACAAACACCGGCTGCAAACGGGCAACCGGAGTGATAGCACCGGTTCTGCCAACCTGAAACTCCACATCCTTAAGAGTCGTGATCGCTTCCTGTGCCGGAAATTTACGGGCGATGGCCCAGCGCGGTGCCCGGGCAACAAACCCCAGAGCCTGCTGCCGGGCAATGGCATTCACTTTATAAACAATACCGTCAATCTCATAAGGCAGCCCCTGACGTTTTTCAGCCATGGCTTGATAGTAGTCTTCACAGGCCTGAACACCTTTGACCACCTGCAGTTCGGGGCTGACTCGCATCCCCCATTTTTTCAGACAGGCAAGTATCTCACTGTGCGTGTCTGGCAGTACTCCGCCATCGACAACGCCAACACTGTAGCAATAGATCGTCAATGGTCGTTTAGCCGTTATCCGCGAATCCAGCTGGCGCAAACTGCCAGCCGCTGCATTTCTCGGGTTAACAAAGGTCTTCTCACCTTTGGCACTGGCCCGCCGGTTTAACTGTTCAAAACCAGCCTTTGGCATATACACTTCGCCCCGGACTTCAAGGCGTCGAGGCCAGCCATCGCCCATCAACTTGAGTGGGATTGATTCAATCGTACGAATGTTCTGGGTAATATCTTCCCCGGTAGTGCCATCGCCACGGGTAGCTGCCCTGACCAAAAGACCATCTTCGTATAACAGGCTGACAGCGATACCATCCAGCTTGGGTTCGCAGGCATATTCAATGTCTTCAGTGGTGCCCAGCCGCTCTTTAACCCGGCGATTAAAGTCCGCCTGGTCTTCTTCGTCAAAAGCATTGTCCAGAGAGAGCATGGCCAGTTCATGGCGAACCTGACCAAACGCTTTCAGAGGCGTGCCGCCAACCCGCCGGGTGGGAGAATCTTCAGTTATCAGCTGTGGGTATGCAGCTTCAAGGGATTTCAGGCGGATAAACAGCTTATCGTATTCACTGTCGGGAATTTCCGGCTCATCCAGGACATAGTAACGATGGTTGTGCTCGCTGATTTGCTGACGCAGCTGAAGTATCTCTTGCTCTGCAAGCTCAAGGGAAGGAACCGATGGGATATCTGAAGAAGTCATGCTCATGGAATTATCAAAGGCCAGCGGGTTCTCTGCCTGAGAACCCGCTGAAGAAAACATTAGATAGCAATGGCCAGGCCAGCTGGAATATCAATGCGCCGGCTGTTTCGCCAGCTGCTTGCGCTCATATTCACGAATACGCTGACGACAGTGTTCAAGGGTCTGCTGAGTCATCACGCTGAACTGTTCATCTTTCAGCTCACCGCCCAGATCAAGGGCAAGACGACGGGCCGTCTCTTCCATCAGGGCAAAGGCCTGCATGGGTTTTTCCGGCCCCGGCAGACTCATAAACAGGCTCAAAGCCGGTGTTTCAGTGGCTTCCAGATTATCAATGGTAAAGGTACCCGGCTTTACGCCGTTGGCCATGCTGAACAGAATTTTTCCGGTATCATCGGCATTGGTATATCGATGGAAGATCGACATATCACCAAAACGCATGCCGGATGCCAGCATGGACTGCATCAGCTGGTCACCGGCAAAAACACCGCCGCCTTTGGCCAGCACATTGATCACAATCACTTCACTGGCGGGCGGGCGCTCTTGTAGTTTCTCTGCCTTCTCACGCCCCCCCAGGTTGAGTTCTTTCTGTGGGTTGGAGCTCTCTCTGGCCGAAACGTCACGTTCCTGAATCGGTGCCTTGCCCTGACTGGTTGCCGCTCTTGGCTGACCTACGAACTCCTCCGGCTCAGCATCCAATCTGGACGTTTCACGGGAGCGAACAGACCGGTCAGCGCCTGCTGCCCGTGAAAGACCTCCATGTAAATGATCCTCAGCAGACGACGGGCGTTTACTTCTTGAGGGTTGCTGTGACTCGTCCAGATTCATCAGCACCGGAACAGGCTCATCCAGATCAAGCGCTCTTTGAACTCTCGCTTTTTCCCCGGCGTCGCTTTGCTCTGTATGCCGTTCAGCTTCTTCAGGGTTACGATGGCGCTGTCTCAAGGATTCAGGGTACACGGGCGGTTCTTCAATACCCTCTTCCGGGTAGCCATCGAAATAGTCGCCCCCCGAAAACCCGGGCTCAACACGGGGTCTGGCAGGCTCTTTTTTGGCAAACCCTTCTTTCAGAAAGCTCTCTTTCAGAGTGCTTTCTTTATGCGCACTGGGCCGGGCACCGCCATTAGGCAGTTCACTGGAAAAATCATCGTCATAGCCTTTGACTTCCTCCAGACCAAAGCTGATTTCCGATGACCTTTTTCTGGCCAATCGCATCCTGCGATAACCGTCGGCCAATACGCCGGCGATTACCAGTATTCCTATGAGTATCAGCCAATCTCGCAAACTCATGTCCTTGCTGCCCTGTAGACCTTGAAACAACGCCCGAATTGCAGTCTGCCTCCCTGTGATAACACTTGACGACAATGAAAAACAGGCCATCGTCATTTATCACATCTGCATTAATTACTGCTGCAATCGACCAACGTTGCAATATTACAATAAAAAAATAACAAATTAAGCCATGAACGTTTACTTTACGTGCTTTATAAACTGCGTAATGTCAATGTCATAGTTTATTTATCCAACTCTTAAGCATACCGGATAGTTACAACTCAGCCATCGCCGCCGCCTGCTCAATATCCACCGATACCGGTCTGGATACACCCGGCTCATGCATGGTGACACCCACCAGCTGACTGGCAGCCTGCATGGCGATTTTGTTGTGAGTGATGTAAACAAACTGCACTTTATCACTCATCTCAGAGACCATTTTGGCATACCGTCCTACGTTGGCATCGTCCAGAGGGGCGTCCACCTCATCCAGCATACAGAAAGGCGACGGATTCAACTGGAAGATGGCAAATACCAGGGCAATCGCCGTCAGCGCCTTTTCACCACCGGAAAGCAGGTGGATCGTACTGTTTTTCTTGCCGGGGGGCTGAGCCATTATAGCCACTCCGGTATCCAGCAGGTCTTCTCCGGTTAAGGCCAGATAGGCCTGCCCACCGCCGAATACCCGGGGGAACAACTCCTGAAGACCGGTATTGACCTTGTCGAACGTCATTTTGAACCGTTGACGGGTCTCCTTGTCAATCTTGCGAATGGCATTCTCCAGGGTGTTCAGGGCTGACTCCAGATCATCGTTCTGGGCATCCAGATACTGTTTGCGCTCTGACTGGGTTTCGTACTCCTCAATGGCCGCCAGGTTAATCGCGCCCAAACGCTCAATGCGTGCAGCGATCCGTTCCAGCTCCTGCTCCCACTGCTGCTCAGATGCGTCATCCGGAAGGTTCTCAAGTACCGTTGCCAGATCAAACTGGTCCTCTTTCAGCTGTTCAGCCAGTGTCGTTCGACGAACCTGCATACCCTGCCAGTCCATCCTCAACTTTTCCAACTGTTCGCGAATTTTCTGCGCCTGCTGCTCAGCAATGTGGCGAACCTTCTCACCAGCTCGAATCCGCTGCTCCACTTCTTCAAGCGCAATCCGGGCCTGCTGCATCGTCTCTTCCTGCTCAAGACGTCTGGCCAGCATCTCCTCCAGTTGCTCCCGCAGATCCCCCTCTGGTGAGTTGGATTCAGACATGGACTCCCGGAGAAATTCCCGCCGTTCCCGGAGCTTGGTAGACTGCTGGCTTAAACGCTCAATGGCTGCTTTCAGAGAGCCTATCTGGGTATTGATGGATTGCTGGCGAAGGGCAAGTTGATGGGCCCGCTCTTGATCAAAACGGGCCTGATGACGTACCTCTTCGAGACGGGCCTGAAGCTTCTCACGCTGCTCCTGCATCGCTTCCCGACGACCAATGTCTTCTTCCATGTGGTCCAGAGCTTCCTGCAGACGCATGCGGGACTCGCCGATCACCTCCTGTTCCAGCCCATACTGCTCCCTGACTTCCTGCAGCTCCTGCTCAAGGCGTCGACGGCGCTCGGAAAACTGTTCTAACCGGACCTTTCGGGCACCAAGATCCGCCCGCACCTCACCCTGGTTCCGGTTGAGCTCGGACAGCTGCTTTTGCAGCTGCTCTCGCTGAGTCTCATGCTGTTCGAGTTTTGCCCTTGCGCCTTCCAGCTGTTCTTTCAATAGCAGGCTGCTTTCTTCCAGCGTCGTGAGCTTATCACCCAGGGCGTCCATCTCTTTCTGGCGTTCCAGCACACCGGCATTATTATCGACACCCCGGTTAACCCGCAGCCAGCCGGAAGAGAGCCAAATGCCATCCGGTGTAATGATCGATTCGCCAGCCTGGAGTTTTGCCCGCAGGGAAAGGGCCGTTTCCAGTGAATCTGCGGCATAGATTCCAGCCAATAGGGGCAGAGCTTCCTGACCGCTGATCACTTTGTCGGCCAGCAGTGGCAACTCACTTAATGAAGGGGTATGTTGCTGGCCTGCACCAGCCTCCAGCAGCACCAGCGATCCCTGCTCTAACGCACCCAGCGCATCAGCGACAGGATCAAGGCTATCCAGGCACACGGCCTGGAGGCTATCGCCCAGAACGGTTTCAACCGAACGTTCCCAGCCAGCATCGACCTGAAGCTTATCCATCAGACGGGTGTGGTTATGGAGCTGGTGCTGCTCAAGCCACTCAATGGTGCCCGTATCCTGATGCAGTGATGCCTGGTGCAAAGCCTCCAGAGAAGCATGACGCCCTCGCACCATGCTGAGTTCATCCCGGTTGCTTTCCAGCTCCGCCGTCAGGTTCTGTACCTGATCACGCTGTTGCTCAACTGCGTCAACACACTCTTCGATGCGCAGTTCAACGGTTTCTGCGGTCAACTCCAGTTCGGTCAGTTTTTCCGACAGAAGCGTCATCTCCTCCTGGTCTTCAGTTCCCCCAAGCGCGGCGGACTCTTCTTTCAGGCGACCTTCTCGCTCCTGCAAACGCCCCATCACCTGCTCGGCATGATGGATGCGGGACTGCTCAACTTCAGCGGTTCGTTTTGGTTCATGGGATCGCTGATTGAAATGATCCCACTCCTGCTGCCACCGCTGCATGGCCTCTTCTGCCCGGGTCAGGACATCACCAGAGTCCGCCTCCTGATCCTGCAGCATGGCCAGCTCCGGCTCCAGCTCGATCAGTTCTTCCTGGAAAGACTCCAGTTGTTGCTGATCATCCGCCAGCTGTTCACGGGCCTCTTCCCAGCTGTGCTCCACCTGTTCAAGGTCGCGACTCAACTCTTTGGAACGTTCTTCCCGGTGCTGCAGGGTCTGTTCAATTCGGGTGACTTCATTGCCCGTACCGTAATAGCTGGATTGTGCTTCATGAAAACGGTCACTCAGCTCCATCTGCTGAACGCGATCATCTTCCATGGCGGCATCCGCTGCACGCTGTTGGCTGATCGCCGCTTCCAGCTGAACCTCGAATTCACGAATGGCCTGTTCCTGGGACTGGGCTCCGGTATTGATGGTCTGCCATTTCAAGGCTTGCAGCTGAGCCTTTTTCAGCCGTTCCTCGGCTTTGTACTCTTTGTACTTTTCCGCCGCCTGAGCCTGCCGTTGCAGATGGCCAAGCTGACGCCCCAGCTCTTCTCGCAGGTCGGTCAGTCGTTCAAGGTTTTCATTGGTTCGGCGGATGCGGTTTTCCGTCTCACGACGGCGCTCCTTGTAGCGGGAGATACCGGCCGCTTCTTCGATAAATACCCGAAGCTCTTCCGGTTTGGATTCAATCAGATTGGAGATAATGCCCTGACTGATAATGGCGTAACTTCTGGGTCCAAGACCGGTGCCAAGGAAGATATCCATAATATCTTTACGGCGACACTTACTGCCGTTGAGAAAATAGGTGTTCTTGGCATCGGAGTTAACCGTTCGCTTGACCGAGATTTCCCGGTAAGCGGCAAACTCTCCGGTGACCCGCCCTTCGTTATTATCAAAGATCAGCTCCACAGACGCCTGATTGGCAGGCTTGCGGCTGTTGGACCCTTTAAAGATAACGTCGGTCATGGACTCGCCACGCAAATGCTTGGCGGACGATTCCCCCATGACCCAGCGAACCGCATCAATAATATTCGATTTGCCACAACCGTTGGGGCCTACCACCCCACACATATTGGAGGGAAAGTGCACCGTTGTGGGATCCACAAACGATTTGAATCCGGCCAGTTTGATGGACTTTAAACGCATCGTTTCCTTTAGCTCTTCACTGTCGGGGCCCGGCTCGGTATACGTATGAGCCTGAATACTGACCAATAGTTCACGCTATGGGGCTTTATGCTCCGGCAAAACCACCATTCATAGCATGTTGCTTTGGGCTCCGGTTCCTTGTCATAGCGAATCGTTTGTTTGAAAGAGTTGCTACTTCTTTCAATCCAGATCTTACACATTAACACAGTCAATAGAAAAGTCGCCCTTTCCGAAATGAAAAAGGCGACTTCCAGTATTTTTGATAATTGCAGACTGTTTTGTGGTTCTTTAGTTCAAATGCTTAACCCGCTGGCGTAAATGTCAGCCTGACAGGCTCAGTTGCTGTGGTTTTCACCCCTTTTGCCTGCACCTGATAATCAGGGGACATTACATTGCCAGTGAGGCTGATCCGTGCGGTGATATCAAGACTCTCGATGGATGACAGCAGCTGTCCACCCATCATCATGGCGCTGTTATCATCAAGCAAGACTTCCCTGGGGAGATCTCCAACACTCAGAGGCACAGCCACCAGCGGAGGCTGTTTGGCATCACCGGCTGGCCGGGCAAAGACCACCACCCGCGCATCATCTGGCAACTCACCCAGCTCAGGGGCCAGATCGATCATGACCCGAAGGGCAACCACGGTATCACCGAGCATTGAACGCGCCTGATTAATACCCGCACTCAATGACTGCCGGGCTGCAGGATCCACTTCATGGGTCAACGCCAGCTGCCAGGCGGCAATGGCGTCCTGATAGTTGCCTCTGGTAAAGGCATCAATCCCCTTCAATCCCAATGCCGTGGTATTCTGGCTATCTTTCAGCAGTGTCTGCAGATAGAGTTCGCGAATTTCAGGTGTTACCACATTGTTGCTGCTTAAAAACAGCACCTGCGCCAGTTCCGCAGTTACCTGGGGATGGCCATTACTGATACCGGCAAGGTGCCGGTAGGTTTTAACTGCTTCCTCCAGCTTGCCTGTTCTCAGGTAATGGCTGCCCAGCATGAACAGCGCCTGATTATTCTCCGGCCGCTTGGCCACCCACTCTTTAAGTACCGTTTCCACCTGCTCGCCATTGAGGTTGCCATTGTTCATGGAGTTGACCACAGCAATCTCAGTGGTGGCACCCAGCTTAAAATAGAGGAGTACGGTGGACACAGGTACTATCAGAGCGATCAGCAGTGCAAACCCCGGCTTCTTCAACAGAGAGTACGGGCTTGCTGGCTGCCCATCACCCAACTCATCCGCCAGTTTCTGCCTTAACTCCAGTTTCAACCTTTCCGCTTCTCCTGCTGACACCAGTCCCTGTTGCAGCTGCCAGTCCAGATCTGCCATCTGGTCACGGAAACTGGCAACGTTTGCAGACTCTTCAGACTCATCCTCACCCGGTGCTGAAACGACTGGCTTTACCAATGGCCAGACCGAAACCAGTACGGCAATGGCAATCAGCAATGCGGCTACCAACCAGAACTCCATCATTACTCTTTACCGTCCGTTTTATTATCTTCTGATGAGTGTGTGGTCAAATAGTCTGTCAGGAATCTGTTCAGCTTTTTGTCCAGTAACTCTTTATCTACATTATGTTCATCGGGAGCCGCTGGTACCGATTCCGAAGCCGTTGCCTTATGCTTGCGAACCACCACAATAAGTACTATCAAACCCGCCAACAGCAGAAGCAAAGGCCCAAGCCAGAGCACCAGATTCACACCGGCAATACGGGGTTTGTAAAGCACGAAGTCTCCGTAGCGGGCCAGCATAAAATCGATAACTGTCTGGTTATCTGCGCCTTCATTTAACAGTCGATGCACTTCCCGCCGAAGATCCTGGGCAATGGGCGCATTAGAATCGCCTATGGACTGGTTTTGACACTTTGGACAACGCAGCTCATTGGTCAGCTCGAAAAAACGCTGCTCCTGTTCCGGTGTCGAAAACTCATAGGAGTCGATCACACCATAAGCCGTTCCCATAAACAGTACGGTCAATAGCAGAACGATCAATCGGGAGGTTATGCGCTGTATCATTTGGCCTCCCCTTCACGGTTATTTGCCTGTGCCTGGAGCACTTGTTTTTGCAAGTGCCTGAACCTGGGCTCAAGGTCATTCTTCCAGACATTGGCATCAACAATGCCAACATGTTTATAACGAATAACGCCCTGATGATCGATCAAATAGGTTTCCGGTGCCCCGTAAACACCCAGATCAATGCCCAGTGAACCACTCTTATCATTGATACTGAAACGATAAGGGTCGTGCAGCGTCTTCAACCACTTTCTGGCTTCAGGCTGATCATCCTTGTAGTTCACACCGTAAATTGGTACGCCTTTATTGGCCAGATCCACCAGATAGGGATGCTCAACACGACAGGCAGGACACCAGGTAGCCCAGACATTGATCAGGGCAACTTCTCCCAGCAGGCTCCCTCTGGTCACTTTTTTGTCTGGATTTTTCACCGTTGGCAGCTCGAATGTTGGCAAAGGCTGATCCAGCAGGGCAGATGGCAGCTCGCCCGGGTTCTCCCGGAACAGTGCCACATAAAACATAAGGCAAAGCCCGAGAAAGATCGCCAGCGGCAAAAACAGTTGCAATCGCCGCTTCATGCGCTGGCTACTCCCTCATTACCCAGTGGTCTCAATGCATTCACTTTCTGACGAACTTTCATTCTGTAGCGCGGGTCTGAGATCGCCAGCACACCACCCAGTCCCATAAACAGGGAACCCAGCCAGATCCAGCGGACAAAGGGCTTGATATGAAGTCGCAATGCCCAGCTGCCGTCATCCCCCAATGGTTCACCCAGGGCAACGTAAATATCGCGGGTTAATCCGGGGTCGATAGAAGCCTCGCTCATAGGCATTTGCTGTGCGGTATAGACTCGCTTCTCAGGATGCAACACCGCTATTTGACGACCATTTTTGTAGACTGTGACAGATCCATAGTTAGAGGTGAAGTTAGGGCCGGGCTGTAAACTGACACCATCAAAACGGAACTGATACCCACCAAGCGTTACCCGGTCACCGGGAGCCATGCGCAAATCACGCTGGCTGCTGTAGCCACTGGTGATGGCCACACCAACAATGGTGACTGCCAGCCCCAGATGCGCCAGATGCATTCCGTAATACGCTGGTTTCAACCGTTTTAGCGCATCAACCAGCCCGGCTTTTGCCCGGGTGTTTCGGGTTTTATTCAGAATATCCCGGCCCATGGTCAGCACGATCCACAGCACCAGGGCCATAGCCAGCACTTCACTGACCAGGAAGCCCTTTGCCAAAGCGTTACCATAGAACAGGCTGAACCCTAAACCACCCAGAATGGATACCAGAAAAATCCATCGGGTCTGACTGACCAGCCATTTCACGGAACCGTTCTTCCAGTTGAGCAGAACCCCAAACCCCAGTGCAAAGGCCAGCAACATGGCCATTGGCACAAAGACAAAATTGAAGTAAGGAGGCCCTACGGAAATCATGCCCATATCGAGGGATTCCAGCAGCAGCGGGAATAATGTTCCAAGCAGCACGGTGGCGGCACTGGCGGTCAGCAAAATATTATTGACCAGCAGCAGCGTTTCCCTGGAGGCCATGGAAAAGCTGATACGACTGCGTACCTCAGGTGCCCTGAGGGCAAACAGCGTCAACGATGCACCGACGACAATCATCAGGTAAAAGAGGATAAAAACGCCTCGTTCCGGATCATTGGCAAAGGCGTGGACCGAGGTGAGCACACCGGAGCGAACCAGGAACGTGCCCAGCAAACTTAATGAGAAGGTAAAAATGGCCAGCAGTAACGTCCAGCTTTTAAACAGACCGCGTTTTTCTGTCACTGCCAGGGAGTGCATCAGTGCCGTTCCCACCAGCCAGGGCATCAGAGAAGCATTTTCCACCGGATCCCAGAACCACCACCCACCCCAGCCAAGCTCGTAATAGGCCCACCAGCTCCCCAGGGAAATCCCCAGGGTCAGGAACACCCAGGCCACGGTTGTCCATGGTCTTGCCCATCGGGCCCAGGCGGTATCAAGCTGGCCACCCAGCAGAGCGGCAATGGCAAAGGCAAAGGCAACGGCAAAACCCACGTAACCCATGTACAGCATGGGAGGGTGAACGATAAGGCCAAAGTCTTGCAGCAGAGGGTTCAGGTCAGCACCATCTTCCGGGGGAAAAGGCAGAATCCGGTTAAACGGGTTGGACGTCAGCAAGGTAAACAGCAAAAAGCCAACGGTAATCATCCCCATGACCGAGAGCACCCGGGCGGACAACTCAGGGGGCAGGCGGTCGCTCTTGACAGCCACCATCGCCATCCAGCCAACCAGAATCAGCACCCACATCAGCAGCGACCCTTCGTGCCCTCCCCAGGTGGCACTGACTTTATACTGTACCGGCAACAGGCTGTTTGAATGCTTGGCGACATAATCCACCGAAAAGTCGTCGGTAACAAATGCCCAGACCAGACACAAGAACGAAAAGCCAACAAAGGCAAACAGTCCCCAGGACAGGGAACGGGCCTGATTCATCAACCGGAGATTACCGGTGTAACTGCCCACCAGCGGAAAAATGCTGAGTAACAGACTCAGGCACAAAGCAATAATCAGAGCCAGCAGGCCAGCTTCAGCTACCATCTTGCAGACTCCTCAGCTCACTTTGAGCAGTGGTTTGTACTGTCGGCTTTGTATAACCGGGATGCGCCTCATCAATGGCTTTCTGCACTTCCGGCGGCATATAGTTTTCATCATGCTTGGCCAGGACTTCCGTCGCCGCGAAAACACCGTCATCGCCAAGCGTTCCCAGGGCAACTACACCAGAGCCTTCAACAAACAGGTCGGGCAGAATACCTTCATAGTGCACCGTTACCTCTCCGGCTCCATCCGTGATGCGAAAACTGACTTTCAGGCTTTTGATATCACGCTCAACGGAACCCGGAACAACCAGGCCACCACCGCGCATCCGCTGACCGACCGGAGCTTCACCGGCAGCCATCTGAGCGGGTGAAAAGTAGTGATTAATGTTCTCGCGCAGCGCAAACAACATCAGAGCCACTGCCACCCCAACGCCTGCCAGCAGCAGTAATACGAGTATTAATCTCTGTTTGCGAACTGCATTCATTGAGCACTCCTCTCTACAGACTCAGAGCCTTCTTCCTGTCGCCCGGGGCGATGTTTTAGTTGTGTGTTTTCGGGGTTGGCAGAGCGATTGTCATTGTTATCACCTCTGTCGGTAGTGACCTCATTCACGATCACTTTTCTTTGCACCAATCGCTCTTGTCTTCTCACTTGTGCAGCTAACTGTGCGAGTATCCGCCGCCTTGCCATAAACGGTGCAATCAGATTGTAACCAATCACGGCCAAAGCCATCGTATAGGCACTCCAGACGTAGAGACCGTGCCCCTCCATGACCAGAAAACCGCTCCAACTGTCAAAATACATAGACATCAACTCACCAGCTCTTTTACCCAGCGGGTCTTTCTTTCACGACTGATAATTTCTATACGTAGACGAAGCACCGTGACCATCGTAAAAAACAGATAAAATCCGAGAATGGCCAATAACAGGGGCCACAGCATTTCCGGGGCCATGGAAGGTTTTTCAGTCAGTTTCAATGTGGCACCCTGATGAAGGGTATTCCACCAATCCACCGAAAACTTGATGATCGGGATGTTGACCACCCCCACCAGGCTGAGAATGGCGCAGGCTTTTGCGGCGGCCTCTGTGGTGTGGATGGCACCGCGCAGGGCAATAATACCGATATAGAGAAAGAGCAGAATCAGCATGGAGGTCAGGCGGGCATCCCATACCCACCAGGTCCCCCAGGTCGGTTGTCCCCAGATGGCACCGGTAACCAGAGAGAGTATGCAGAAAGAAGCCCCGACAGGTGCCATGACTTTCAACGCCATATCCGCCAGCTTGATTCGCCAGATCAGGGTTACAGCAGCGGCGGTTGCCATCATCATATAGATCGACTGGGCAAGAAACGAAGCAGGCACATGAATAAAGATGATGCGGTAACTGTTGCCCTGCAGGTAATCCGGAGGGGTAAACGCCAGCCCCCAGACCAGCGCCACCAATATCAGCACCAGGGAGGACACCTGAAGCCAGGGCAACCACTTACCGCTGATATCATAAAACCACTTGGGAGAACCCAACTTATGAAAAAACGTCCAGTTCATACTCTTGTTCTACTTACTGAGGCCGCCACCAATGCGGCCTGATTTTGCAGGGATTCTCTGCAGGCAGAGAGTGCTGGAAATCTCTTCACTTTTCAAGAAATTGCCTGAATAAAGACACGTCTCTTTACCGTATACTGAAACATATTCATTACTCATTAATTACCCTTAATGCCCCGGCAATCGCCAGTGGTGCCAGACATATCCCAAGTATCAGGAACACAGACAACCAGAGAATATGACCTGTATACGGCATGTTTTGCATTGCAGCACTAACGGCCCCTGTGGCAAAAATCAGTACCGGTATGTAAAGCGGTAACGAAAGCAGGGTCAGCAACACGCCTCCGCGTTGTACTTTTACCGTTAAGGCAGCACCGATGGCTCCTGCCAGACTGAGTACTGGTGTTCCCAATAACAGCGTCATCATAAGAGGAGAAAAAGCTTCTGATGGCAGATGCAACATAATGGCCAGCAATGGTGCCATTAGTGTTAAACAAAAACCGCTGGTTAACCAGTGACTGAACACCTTGGCCAATACCAGTAAGGGCAGCGGGTGTGGCGACATCAGTAATTGGTCCAAAGCCCCGTCGTCCTGGTCGCTTTTAAACAATGAGTCCAGCGACAGCAAAACAGCCAGCAGAGCACCAATCCAGATAATGCCTGCTGCCAGTTCTGACAACACCTCCCGATCCGGCGCAATCCCAAGGGGAAACAAAGTAGCCACCATCAGAAAGAACGCCATGGGATTAATGGCCTGACCGGGTGACCGGAACGTGAGCGTCAGGTCCCGGCGAATCAGGGCCAGGCAGGCTGAGAACCCCCGCATGGATGGCTGGTCAACCCTGGACATCTTGCCCCCTCTCACCATCAGCACTCCTTTCTTCGCCAAAGTGCTCCACATTCAACTTACGCAGATTTCCCTGACGATCATTCAATGGTTGATGGCTGGTAACCAGCACCATACCTCCCTGATGGGTGTGCTCATCAAAAAGTCTCTCCAGCCAGGAAACACCTTCAATATCAATCGCGGTGAATGGTTCATCGAGAATCCAGAGCCGTGCCGGGCTGGCAATCAACCCGGCAAACGCCACCCGCCTTAACTGCCCAGCGGATAGATGGCTACAGGGAATATCTTCATAACCGGCAAGCTGGACCCGATCAAGGGCAGCGAGCAATACTTCCCGATTGATGATGGTATTGGCCAGCCTGGCTCGCCAGACAAGGTTTTCAAGAGGCGTCAGATCCAGTTTCAGTCCTGGTTTGTGGCCAAGAAAAAAACAGTCAAGACGAAAATCAGCATACACTGTCGATAAAGGCTGGTCGTTCCAGAAAATATCGCCACTCAAACTGGATGAAAAGCCAGCAATGATGCGAAGCAGCGATGTTTTACCAGCACCGTTTCGCCCCTCAATCTGGAGTATTTCTCCACTACCAAGCTGAAAGGACAGGTTACTGAACAGCAGCCTGTCGTCCCGCTCACAGCTCAACTGAACCACATTAAGCAAAGCGAACTCCTGAATCCAAAAGCGTGTATCGCCGAGACCCTGATTCGCAAAGCAGCACAGCCATGAGCAATGAAAAGCCCTGCTTTCCAAGATGTCCCTATATAGCGTTGGTTGGCGATTATATCAGGAAATTTTACTGACTGCGGAGGTAAATAGTGTTCATTAACAGTATTGAAGAAGCCTTGGAAGGGCTCAGGGCATACCGATCTTCACTCCCAATAGAGAAAGTGAAGATAAAAGGCATTTGGAAACGGGTACAGAAGGAAAGTATTTGCAAGGATCAAGGCGTTGTTACTGCGCCATAACCCCTGTGGTGTAGGACTCACCCACAACATCAGACTTCAATGTCACCGGATAATCCAAGGCTAACCAGGAATAGTAACCGTCCCTGAGGAAGAACACCCGTTCATAACCCCATAATGCGGCCAGATAACTGCCAATAGCCCCTCTCATATGGTATGTGCTGTTTCCGTAGATCACGATAGGAGTCTCTTTTTCCAGAACCCCCGGCACCAGCAGCTGACGAAACCCACCCCTTAGATCAAGACTGTGAGATCCGTCTACGTGTCCATATTGCCACTGTTGATAGGGACGCACATCGATAAAGAGTGCGCCAATATCATGAAGGCGTTTTGCCTGGTGGGTATTGATGGTAATCACACCATTAATTTCTTCTGGTGCTTCTTCCTGAGCCGGAAGAGTAAAGGAGAGTGCCGACAACAGAATGGCGGCCGAGATAGAAATCCATTTCATATTATGCAGGTCCGTTATTAAACAACTTAATAAAAGAAGTATATGGAGCTAAGACCCACTCACTTGGAACAATAAGAAACTAAAAATAAAATGTTCAAAGCTATGCAGCATATAACCGGCATATATTTCTGAAAATAGATCAACTCAACTGAACGCTGTCAAAATCAAAAAAGAAAACGCCCCGATTCCCGACGCTTGACCATATTTTGTCACTGCCCTGTAAAAACGGTGTGGCTGAGACGTTAACTCAGCCAGTTTTGCAACCGTGACCTTAAACGCAGTGCAGCCTGAGAATGAATTTGGCTGACTCTTGATTCACTGACCCCTAACACTTTACCGATCTCTTTCAGATTCATCTCTTCATCGTAATAAAGCATCAATACCAGCTTTTCTCTTTCAGGCAGTTTATCAATAGCTTCAATCAGTGCTGTTTTAAATTTTTCTTCCTGAATATCTGCTGAGGGCCCCCTGTCTCCTGAGCGAGCCTGCATTCTTGATTCTTCACTGTCAAATAACTCTTCATAACTAAAAAGACGACACCCTCTTAAATCACTCAGAATGGTGTAATACTCATCAATTTTCACATCAAGTTCTTTGGCGACTTCAGAATCCCGAGCATCTCTTCCCAGTTTCGCTTCAACAACCTGAACCGCTTCAGTAATACGACGACTGTTGCGATATACTGATCTTGGTCCCCAGTCCCCTTTTCGAATTTCATCCAGCATTGCGCCACGAATTCGAATACCGGCAAACGTTTCAAAACTGGCACCTTTGGATGCATCATATTTTGAAGCTGCTTCAAGCAACCCAATCATTCCTGACTGGACCAGATCATCAATCTGAACACTGGCGGGCATTCTTGCGGCGAGATGATTGGCAATTCTTTTTACCAATGAGCGATGTTTTATCACCATCTCTTCCATGTTCAGTGTCGTTTTTTGTGCCGACTTGGTTTGCACGTCCTGTGCTGTCTCTGTCATGATTAGATCCTCTCCTTGATCCTACCAGGCAAAAAGAATTCTATACGACCTTTTGGCTCAGGCACCGGTAATTTTGCTAGCTGATGTCCAATTCTGTGAAACGCTCTTGCAGCCCGACAATCGTTACTGACAGTCAACAGTGCCGACTGCTGTAATACCGCTTCACTTACAGCCTTATCATGTGGAATTGCACCCAGAAAGCTTAAAACTATCTGTTTGTCGTCTTTCAGATACTCCTGTAATTTCTCAAACTGTTTAGCACCGCCTCTTCTGCTGCTCACCTGATTAACAACAATATAAAACTGGTGAACATTGAAAACCCGGTACAGAAGCCTTATCTGTCGAACAGCATCAATAACAGACACGTCTTCCTGACTGACGACAACGACCACCTCTGTTGCCGCCTGAATGAGAGTTACATTATCCGGGGCCAGGCCCGGAGCCGTATCAATAATCAAAGTATCCAGATCTGACGCAAGATCATCCATGTCCTGAATCAACTCTACTGCCTGAATAATTTGAATACTGTCTTTCCAGTCTCCCTGAGCAGCCGGTGTAAATACCCTTACACCCGATGGACCATCCAACAGTCCTTTCTGCTGATGGCCCGAGCTCTCAGTAACGAACCCACCTTCAGCAGGTGATGAAAAAATAAAATCAGACGACAATTGTTCTTTTAAACCTTCTTCATTCATCCCGAGGGTGAACTCAACATCTGGTACAGAAAGATTACCATCCATCAAAACGACACGCTGACCCAGCTTTGCCATCGCCAGGGCAAGGTTTACTGCAACTACGGTTTTACCGACACCTCCTTTACATCCTGAAACCGCAATCACTCTTTTCTTTACTTGCGCCATCGTTCTCACTTTAATTTTTCAATTGCTCAGAAAATGCATATAGAAAAACGACACAATATACATATCAATGAACATGCCAACTTTAATTTGAAAAATAAAAACAGCTACCAAACCCCAAAAAAATACATAAAGAAAAATAAAAAAACACAACCACCTGTTTTTTCACAACTTTCTAAAACAACACCGATTTCATTTCGCTATTTTTTTGACATAGATTAATTTTCGGTTGCTTTGAAAATATCTTGAACACTTTTTTGAACTATCCAAAAAGATAGTTATTTGACAGTGTCACTTTATAGTGACGCAAAAATGGCAGCATTTGACCGACAAAACAGGGAAGAAAAAAACCAGATCGTGACATGATGTCGATTAGCGCATTCATTAAATATGCAAATAAAGGATTACCTGCAAACCAATCAGCAACAATTATCGAACAGTGGATCAGCAAGAAGAAGGGAGTCGAAGCACAACAGAACAATACAGAAACAAAAACCGGAACGCATTGATTAACGCAGTAAATCTGAGAATGAATCTGTTAGCAAAAAAAATGGCTACAAAAATGTAGTCATTTTTTCTGCATCACTGAATATCAGTTTTTCACAGAATCCTCATATCTCTGCAAACCATACTTGCGCATTTTTTCCACCAGGGTCGTTCGCCGTATCTGCAACTTGTCTGCTGCCCTGGCAACAACACTATTGCAGTCACTCAGCGCCTGCTGAATCAAACTCTTTTCCAGTCGGGTCAGATATTCCTTAAGGTTCAACCCTCCTACCGGCAGTACTGCAAGGTCTTCCGAAGTAGCAGCACCGGCAGGCTGGATACTGTCCGGAAATAAATCCGCCACACCATCATCTTCCTGACTGATCAAATCGAAATGACAGAAACTTTCTGGCAGATCCTGAACCCCGATAACCCCATAGGGATACATAATCGCCAGGCGCTCCAGAAGATTGGCCATTTCCCGGACGTTACCCGGCCAGTCATGCCGACAAAGCGATAATATTGCCGCTGAACTGAGTCGAATTGATCCCCTGGCCTGCTTCTCCATATTGTGGGTCAGCTCATTAATCATCAGCGGAATATCTTCAGGCCGCTCTTTCAGCGAGGGCATCTCAATGGGAAATACATTCAAACGGTAATAAAGATCTTCTCTGAAGCTTCCCTCAGTGATCATACTTTCAAGATTCTTATGGGTTGCAGCAATAATTCGAACATCCACCTCAATAGGCTCTGTTCCACCAACCCGTTCGAAGGTCCTCTCCTGCAAAACCCTGAGCAACTTGACCTGCATGTGCAGAGGCATATCGCCTATTTCGTCAAGAAACAGTGTTCCGCCCTGGGCCATCTCAAACCGCCCCTTGCGACTGGTCACAGCACCAGTGAAAGCCCCCTTTTCATGGCCAAAGAGCTCACTTTCTAACAGATCAGTGGGGATAGCACCGCAATTGACCGGAACAAATGGCGCACTTCTGCGATAGGAATGCTCATGAAGATTGCGGGCAACCACTTCTTTGCCGGTGCCGGACTCACCGGTGATCAAAACATTGACGTCCCGATCCGCCACCTGGGCCATGGCGGCCCGAACTTTACGAATACGCTCGCTCTTGCCAACCAGCCCACGGAACAGTTGTACCTGCTGGTTGTAGCCAGTCTGGTGTGCCTGACGCCACTGCTCACGGTAGACCTGACCATAATGCAAACTGGATAAAAGTTGCGGCTTGCTACATGGCCAGTCAACCCGTGCAATGATTTGCCTGGCCAGTGCTAACGACAGATTGTCTGGCAGTGACTCCGCAATCCGGATAACCGGAACGCCACCACACCAGCCCTGGACTCGGGAAAGCATTCCCTGCAGGGAGCTTTCTGCCTGTAAAAAATCACCTAGAAATAAGGCACTGAAGTTTTCCGGGGGATAAGCACTAACAGCATCTTCCCAGTAGGCTGCACCGATAGCCACTGTGTGATAGCCCATAAACTGCAAAATAGTGCTGAAGTCATGCCGACGCTGCTCCGCGTCTTCAATGATGAGTACCTGCTCAGCTGTTTCCATAAGACGACGATCCTTGTCATCCGATTAATTTTTACAGCGTAGATACAAATTTTCGAAATTAAATTACAGCTTATTATTTCAGTAAATAACCAAAAAGTGGATTCGTCAAATTTTTGTTTGTTTTTTATTTCAAAAAATCATAAAAGAAAATTATTTAAACCATATCCTTTATGCATGGGAGCCTCACCTATAGATAGTTAGAAGCTAGATAGTTAGAAGCCCCCAAACCAGCTTAAATCCCGCTGGCTTTCAGATACGCCTCCACATTCTGTCGCAAATGGGCAGGATTGATGGTGCCAACAATAGCTGAAGAAACCGCCGGGTGTGAAAACACCAGTTTCATACTTTCCAGAACGGGGTCCTGTCCTGACAGGCAGGCATGACCACTGGCCAGGGCCTTCTTGATAAAGATGCCTTTGCCATGTTCCAGCGCATAGTCCAACACCGGCTTTTCGCCCTGTTCGTTCAGGTTATAGGTCACCATGGCAACGTCGGAATGTTCCAGCGCCAGGATGCCACCGGCAACCGTTTTGGTGGACATACCCGAAGCGAGGATTTTCCCCTCTTTTTTCAGATCAGCCAGCACTTCCAGGCAACCTGTCTGCTCAATGATATTGACATCATCACCATTGGAATGCACCAGCAGCAATTCAATCACATCGGTATTCAGGCGCTGCAGGCTTCGCTCCACACTGAAGCGGATATGCTGCTCCGAAAAATCAAAATAAGACTCTCCCCGACCATTTTCAACAGTGACAAACTCTTCACCAACCTTACTGCAGATGACCCACTGTTCACGCAGCCCTTTATGTTTGGCAAACAACTGTCCAAGGCGTTCCTCGCTGGTGCCATAGGCCGGAGCCGTATCCAGCAGGTTCATGCCCAGGGTATGGGCCAGGGTAAGCAGATCCAGCATTTCACGGTCATCAGGAATCGTAAACTGTTCCGGGTACTTTACGCCCTGATCCCGGCCAAACTTAACGGTGCCGAAACCCAGCGGCGACACTTCAAGATCAGTACCGGCGATCTGCTTGTTAACAAGACACTGACTCATAATGTCTTCCCTTGCACAAAATGCCCCTGCCAGAAGTTTGGACAGATCTCCGGCCGGGAAAATCCTTCCGGCATAACGAAACTGTCATCCGTCGCTGGACGAATATTATCCTCCTGCAGCAAACGAACCACTTCATCAGAGAGATTAGGAGCCAGTGCCAATTTCGTCGGCCAGGTGACAATACCGTTGGCCACCGGCTGACAGAAAGCCGCATCCGGACGAAGCAGGCGGCTCTGTTTTGGCTCGGCACGATTGACCCGCAAGGTGTCCCACTCAGCCAGACTCAGGTCTACCCAGGGCAACAGCACTTTCAGCTCTTTTTTCGCCGTAGCAATCAATTCTTCAGCAGACTGTTTGACACCATCTTCCGCAATGCCTCCGCCGAGATACCAGACCCACTTGCCATCGGCATCCGGATGGCTGGTAATGGTCATTCTCGGCAGTGGTGTTGTGCCAAGACAATGGGCGTAGATAGGTTCAGGATGGGAATGACGAACCATGACCATCTGCAAGGGACGTACCTGCATTTTTGGATGACTGACACCCCAGGTATTCAATAGCGCCTCAGCGCCTTCACCCGCGGCCAGCACAAACCGTTTGGCTTGCAACAGGGTGGTCTGACCATCGCTATCCGCCAAGGCAACAGCATCAATCTCACCGTTGGCATTGGTTAACAACCGGGCATTACCCTGCTCGCTCCAGTCTACTTTCAGCGTTTTATCTTCCAGGCCACTGACCAGGGCCCGGGTAACGGTGGCAATATCCAGAACGATTTCATTGAGCTGATATACCTTTCCGCGAAAACCATCATGTTTGAAAATGGCTGGAAACTGCTCACTGGTCAGTGCATCAACCCGTCCACGAAGCGCTTTGCTGGCAAAGAAAGAGGTCATTCGTGAGCCAATATCACCTGGCGACCAGAGATAGTGGTATTCAGACAATATGCGGGCCGAACGGAGATCCGGATCCACCTCCCCACCCTTGCCAGCCAGGGCATTACGCCAGCGCTCCGGCATACCGGCAATGGCCTGGGAAGCATTGGTTAACTGACCAGTTAACGTGTATTTTGTACCGCCATGAACAATGCCCTGGGATTTTATGGTCTGACCACCGCCCAGAGCATTCTGCTCCAGCAACAGGGTTCGATAGCCCAGGGTATTCAAGGTGCGAAATAACCAGAGACCGGCGATACCACCACCAATCACCACCACATCGGCTTCTACAGTTTGAGACATAAGAGAGTTCAACTATTTGGGATGACCTGAAATGGGCGGCATTATAACACTGCCGGACTCATCCCTGAATGACAGTCTTTGATCGAATGAGGTTGACACCCTGCCTGTGTTAAAGGATAGGGAGGGTGTCTAATGGACCTGAAAAATATAACTTTGAAATAGCCTCCTAGTTTACCCGATCAATATCATGAGCAGCTTTTTCAGCCATCAGGTAAATGGCAAGTATCGGAAAAGTCCCCACATGTCTAGGGAATACTGATGCATCCACAACCCGTAAGTTTTCAATGCCCCGTACACGAAAGTCACTATCCAGCACCGAAAAAGTATCATCAGCTCTGCCGATGGCCACAGTACTGAACGCATGATGAGCCCAGGCACCATCTCTGATTGCCTGTTTGAGTTCCTCATCTGATTGCAACGATCTCCCCGGCCAAACTTCCTGGTATTGCGTTCCATAAGTGGTTTCTGCATTCTGAACAATATCACGCACCAACTTTACGCCCTTGAGAACACCTTCCAGATCAGTCTCACCAGAATTCGGATTTCCACCCAGCTTCAGTGTGTTCTCATTACCATCTTCAAAGTAATGGTAATTAATTGAAGGCCGGTCAAAAGGGCTATCCGTCTTCAGCGTCACAATTCCACCACGATTTTCATTATGGCCCTTCAATACCACCCAGGTGAATCGTTGTGGTTGAAGCCCCACCGCACTGTAGCCATCAAAATAACCAGTAAACTGATTCACCAGGCCAAAGATATGCAGGTCCTCCTCAGGCTTATCCGGTGAAGACTTTGTCAGTATTGACGCAAAGCTCAGATTGGTTGACAACACCGATTTCTCACTCTGTGCATTCAGCGTGGCTGCACCCTTCAAATACGCTACACAGCCTTGACCAAGAAGGTTATTAAAGAAGGACAAACAACGCTCAAACCACCCCAGCCTGGTTGGGGCTTCATATACCATGCCTACTTCATACCGATCCTGAAGATTTCTTCCTACACCCGGTAATGCATGACGCAGGGGAATATTGATATCAGCACGATTAAATACTTCAGGATCACCAATACCGGACAACATCAGCAGTTGCGGTGTATTGTACGCACCGGCTGCCAGAATCACCTCTTTGGCCGCATAGGCTTGATTACGAGTCTGGCCTGAAGCATCCTGATGAGTCTGGTCTGCGGTGTACGCGCCTTCAGCCACTACATACTCAACCCCCGTCGCCTGTTTACTGTCCTGACTATCAAACAGCACCTCTGTCACCAGAGAATTGTACTGAATAACCAGCAACGGACTATCATTGTCATAGTCCCAGAGACCATCATTTTTACACCTGTTTTCGCGCTGACTATCCGACAACCCGTCCGGGTTTAAGGGATCCGCCAAACAGGCGCTTGCCAGGATTCGCTCACGAACACTCGCCCGGAAGCCATCTTTTTGAGCCACAGGCAACACCCACATGCCCTCTTCCTCGTTAGCCAGCGATGCATCTAAAAGGTTATTGTCATTCAGGTTTTCAACAATGGATTTATTACTGTCAAAATTGGGAGGGTTCACAACTGATACTGCAGACTCAACCATCTCTTGAACATATTGACCATGTATATCGTTAACCAGCCAGTCCGCTTCATATTTTTCAATAGAGGCCCAATCATTAAGAATAGGCAGATAGGTACTGTTTATATAGCTGGCCGACCAGGAGTAATCCCCCGTCAATTCAGCTAACGAATCCCAGTCTGAATTTTTTGGCAGCACATTTATCATGGCGTTGTTAGTTGAGGAGCCACCTATCCCGGTGCCTCGAGGATAGAAAATGCCTTCTCGAGAAGTTCCGTCGGGACAATCACAGTTGCCATTGCCTTGAACAATACAGCTGACGCGCCTCTCAGGATTATCATTGATACGACACATCGCATTAGTGTTGCGTGCAGCCTTCGCAGGGTCACTGTAGTGCTCTACATAATAGGACCAACTTTTCCTGGCTTTTCACTGGCAAAAGGATGTGCAGCAGGAATAGTATAGGTTGGATTATTGTCAGCAGGATCGCCACCCACATCGATGAGTAATACTGAATGCCCCAGATGTGCAAGTCGTGATGCCACAGTTCCTCCACCTGAACCCGCACCTACAACAACAAAGTCATACTCTGGCTCTGGCACTTGTTCTGGTAATGGTTCTGGCTCTGATCCACAATAGAAAAATATGCAGTACCATTTGGAAAAAGAAATTGCTTCAGCAGCGCCGGACCAGCTTGAAGTTATAATGGCTAGCAAAAATATACTCAATCTTGTCAGCTTCATCTAAACAGCCCTTTTATTATTTTTATTTTTTTCAATTGTAAGAGCCTGAGCTACTTTTTGACCGAAGAAGGCTGAGCTCAATACTCTGGCTTTGCTCTTCATTCCAATAAGAACAACTCAATCCATGACCGGGTATTATTGAAGAGCAAGTTAAGGATGATACAAAATAATCACAGATAAATCTTCGTCCCGATATGAAAAGACTCTCATCGAAACAAGTGTTTCTCCTTGTAGAAAAAATCGGCATTCGCGTGAACTTTCTATCAACTCCCGGGTCAATATATTCAGTTTCTGCGTTTATCAGGTTGTATCCATGCCCCCTATTCATCCAATGACCTTTACCCCTACAATTCCTCAAATTACATCCGCAGCAGGGGCGCAACCATCCGAATCATCCTCCCAAACTGATCAACCATTGGCAGTAGCCATGGATATACCACAGCCCCCCCATGAGACAACCCCTGATATTGATTATGGTCATATTATTCAGCAAATTATCAGCACATCAAACCTGTCAGGAACCTGGTCACATCAAAGCATTGAACATCTCACTCAATGTTTTGATTTAAAGATCCAGGCCAAAGTTATTACCCTTCTTGAAGACGCATCAGCATTCAGGCAGCTTCAACCATTGCGACAGCAAATTGCCGGGCATCTGGAGTACCTTCGGAATTTTTTCCATGAACATGGCGGGGATGCCAATAGTATTGAAACAGCCATTGCCAACCATGCTGATCAACTGGCGGAGAAAAAAGCTGCCATTGAGAAAAGAAAGCTGATCAGTCACTGGCTTCATTGGGACCAACACGAAGTCGATCAGTTAGCCGCAAGCACTCTGGCAGACACCTATCGGGAGTGCAAAAGTGATAAGCACCTGGGCGATAGCGTCAGGGCCAGGCTCTCTCATCTAATAGAACTTGCTGAAGTACAACCGGAGTTCAGGGAGATGTATACGGTAGACATTGGCTACCAACAGACTCCCTATGAAACCGAGGGGCATTTCCTGATCAAAATCCCCGATGGCAATCATGCACTTGGCTATAGCTTTTTCGACCTGCTCTTCAGCCAGAACCTACTGCATGATATGGAAGCAAATTATGATGGAGAAACCGGATTTTCATTAACTAAAGATCAAATGATCAAACTAAGTGAGCACCTGGAAGAATTAAACAAATGGTATGACGACTTTTTATGTATTGTGGGTGATTTGCTGGGGGTGGATGACAGGATTTCAGAGGATAGCGCTGATCATTTTGTCAGCATCGGAAAAAAATCAATGGCCGAAATTCTCAGAAATCCAATACGTATGACGACAGCGTGTCAACGTTTGATTAGCCCTTTACCACAGGCGCAACCCTGTCTGCTGTTCAATACCCTTTCCATTAATCTTGAGAATCATGATGACAGGGACTTCCTGAAGGACAAGTTTGAATCAATTTACGCAGAACTTGCGATGTATGGTGCTAACGGAGAACCCAAGCAGTTTCTGCGCGGAACCTACAGCACCAATCTGAATGTTGCACAGTTACGTCTCATTTGTCCGCACCTCAATAAATTATTAAAGCTTCAACAATTGCTGAAAGAGGTGACAAGTACCAAAAGCCTGCGCACTGCCATTGACGTATTGAAGGAACTGGGAATAAGCGAACTGGACTCCATAAAAAGTTATAAATCCGCTTTACTCTATGAGATTTACCAACAAATAAAAGGCACCAACAGCCATCCCGCATTACTTTCAATTCAAAACCACTTGACGAATATCCAACACATTTCAGGGATTGAGGAGAAATCGCTGAAACTTTGTCATGACCTTTTACGGCATCACGCAGTGTGCTATTTCAGGAAACCGGCGGATCAACCGGTCATTGACGAGGAGCAACTCTTCGCCATCTATGGCGATAGCGAGAGGGATGTCATGTACGCGGGGAGGCAGCTGCACAGGAATATCCAGGCTCTGTGCCAGACACTCCGGGATTGCCATGCGTATCAGCAATACAAAGCCAGCAACCCCGGTATTGATGGGGCGTTAGCCGCATTGGAAAGAAACTTTATCCAGCGGCTTAATCGCTATTCAGGCATGAGGGATCATGGCTACAGCGGTCGCGGGATGGTTGACGAGTCTGTTGAGTATTTTGAAATGTTTGTCAGCCAGTTATTCTATGCAGAAGTTTATAACCTGACAGACAACTCAATCAGCCATGCCTTGAATAATCTTGTCGCTATAGCTGGCAATGATTTAGAAGGCTGCAACGAAGGTTTTTCAGGCCGGATACAATCGCTGTTACTTCCGTTGATTTCTGGCAGTAACAGCCACATAAAGGATTGTATTCAGCAATTTTTGCAAGACAGCGTTACAGCATCTCTTGCCAGTGCCATCGGACACAGTAGTGAATCCTCCATGGCGGCTCGCTGTCAGGAACAAGTCAATCACTTTACAGGGCTGTCCATCGTCTCCGGGTCGGCTCAGGCTGATGCCTATGAAAACCTCACGCCTGAAAGCCAGCAAACCATTAGCCATCTTTTGCACTCCCACTACACCCCCGTTTCGCTTTACCAACATGTTTATCGTTTTGTATCCGATGAGTTCTGGCGTCTTAATCACGAGAGAAATGATGATGACATTTATCAACTGATGCACTTGCTCGGTTTTGGGGCTGATCAATCATCAGGTGCTGATAATGAGACATACCGAGATCAGATTGATCGACAATACCGGGTAAGGGGTAATGCACTCAATCGCTGGCAATACGCACTCTTTCAGCAGGATCTGCCCAGGCACCTTGTTGGCTATCTGGTTAAAGAGCAATTCATCGACGCTAAAGGTCCGAATGAGAACGATGGCTTATATATCCACCGGGAAGCTTCACAAGGCAGTGATAAAATCATGCAGCCACGTCGCCCGCCTGCAACCGTCGGCACGCAGGAGACCAATCAATTGGAAGCTGACCGTAGATTTGGTTTTCAGCCAGAAAGCAGAATGGCTCAGACTGGATACAGAGTGGAAACATCATAGGATAGAAAGATGATAGCGGCCGCAACAGGTACCCCCTATGTTTACACTGCGCTGACAGAGACGGAAAATCGTTCACTCCCCGGCAATAGTGCGTTATCCGAACGGAACTGCTTATCTCTTGTTGATCAGTTTTTTCAGACTGAAATCCAATCCTGCCGGGAAAAAATGGATAGAAGTCCACTCTGGGATACTTTCAAAGCACTGCCAGATACCTTCCTGGCGTATATATACGCCGAAAAAACCCGGTTGGCGATGGCAGAAGAGAGCCGGCACGTTGTTAATGAAAATCAACAGATCGTTGCCGGGTTTCATCATGGGTATGAAGCCAGCGATGATCAATATCACCCTGGCACTTTCCAGCCGTTTATGATGAAAGGCTACTGGATTCCCTGTTCTGAAGGAAAACTGTTTCAGCTCCGCCAAGGCCATTGTTCAATCACGCGCACGGTCGAAGGTCAGGACCAAATCCTGTATCTGGTACATCCAAAATCCGCAACACTGTTTGCCCCCCTGATATCAAAATATCAGCATACACAGGTTGATGTTCCCGCTTTAGCATTGAGCTCATTCAGAACCTTGTTGATCGCCTTGCCCGCTGGCGGCACAACAGAATTTGCCATGGTCAAAGTCAGCCTGAATGAGGAAATAGGGGGGGTTCGCAGGTTGCTTTATCAAAAAGAGTGTGCAGCCAGCGTAGCGAATTCGTCGGTATTAAAAAATAAACAAACAGAGAAGTTTACGTGTCTGGAAGAAAATTTGTCTTTCGTTCCTGATGCCCACCTGATTGACCCGAAAGAAGAAGCCGTACAGCTATCCGGTGCCGGTATGATCCATAGACCTGTTCCGGAATTATTCACGACTCAAGGCCACTACATTATTCCACTATATGCACTGTTTGGCATAAACAACTGGCCTTTGCTCAATGCCCTGATTGAACAAAGTCAAACAACACCTACTCAGTTTATTACCGGTGCATTACTCAGGCCCATTGCGGAAGAAATGGTTGATCACATTTACAGGCAGCGCTTCTATCTTGAGTTCCATGGCCAGAACGTATTGTTGAAGCTGACCATGGATCACAACGATTTACCCGCTATTGATTTTATCTACCGTGACATGGGCGGCGTTAACTGCCGTCTGGGTGACGTCCAGCTACACCAGCTGCCGGAGCATCTCCGTGGTCATGCCCAGTACTGGGAACCAAACTTTATTCCTGATGCCGCCGTCATAATGGAGGGAATCGCTAAAAAAGTACTGTTCAACCTGACGAAAGTCTTTTTTAAATCAGAACCCACCACCAGGGACCCGGAATTTTGTTGTTGGCGTGCAAAAATGACTGTCTATGGCTACCAGGATAACTGGACACTGCCAGGAGCCGACGGGCGCACAGATAACCATCGAACGCGCCACACCCCAAAGACTTTTTACCGCTATGGGTATTTTGAAAAAATATTTGCCCGGGAATTGCTTGAAGTGATGACCCGCCACGGTATTTTCCTGAACATCAAAAGAAGCTGCCCTGACTATGACTACTCATTTTTTATGGATAAAATAGGCAATATCGATTCCTGTAATACACCCTGCGTAGAGTTTGAATGGTTTTCTGAACTGGTGAAAATGACACTTCCTCACTATTTCCAGCATCAGGATGCATACTCCCGAAGAAAGAATATCAGTGTGGTAAGACCATAGGAGGCTCCTGATACTACTATGCCTGTAACCTCTAAAAGCAATTTCTGCACCTCCTGGAGTGGCGGTAAAGATGCCTGTTTTGCGCTCTGGCAATCCACCCAAAAAGGGCTGACCCCAACCTGCCTGCTGACCATGCTCAACGGTGATAAAGACCAGACCAGTTAACAATATCTGTCGCCTGATGTGAAGTCAGCGCAATAAAGCCTGGTACAACTTTTTCGCGGTGACAATCCGGGTCTGCTCTACCGTCTCTCCCAAAAGCAGGATAATGGATGCCCTGGCCTCCTGAAGCGCTGTCATTGCCTCATGCAATGAGGTTTCCGGTGCCAGATTAATGGTTTTTCTCATAAGCTCTCCCACTGAGATATCTGCCTCTTCATTAACCAGACAACGGGCGATATGCCGATAGAGAACAATACCTGTCGGCTTGCCATCGTTCAGGACCACATAACGCTTACAGGGATACGAGCGAATCGTCGTTTCGACAGAAGCGACGGTTGCCTCGGATAACAGACAGACAGCGGGTATTGAGCGCTCAACAAGCTCAGTCAGCTGGCGCTGATGGGAAGTTAGTACAGCATCGGCCAGTTTTCGCTGACGTTTACCAATCACTCCACGCTTATTGTAATGCTTGATAATACTCCGGAGTTCATCACTGCTTCTGTCTTCTTCAACGGGCTTGGGTAAAAGACGGGTCCAGACCAGGGCTAACAGCAAGACAGGTCTGGTCACTGAATACATAAGATGGATAAAGGGTGAATATCTGGCAACGACCCTATCAGCAATCTGCACTGCCAGCAGCTTGGGCAGAACCTTGGCAAATACCAGCATAAAATAAGCGAGCAGTGCCGTAAAAATAACCATCCAGAGATCGTTAAATTCCCTGGCAGCCAGCGCTCCAAGGAAAGTACTGCCAGAAATACTGATCAGCGTGCTTAACAAAACGATCGCTGACAGGTGCTCTCGCTTTTTCTGAAAGACTTGCTGGATAGCCTTTTTATTGTCGGGCCTTTTGTACAGGATCGTGACCAGCCTTAACTCATCCACCGCCACCAATGATGATTCAAGAAGGGATAGAAAAGCAGTAACAGCGACAATCAGGCATGCAAAAAGAACGACCAGGAGCATCCATACCTCCGGAAAAACAGCAATTAGACAGCAGGCAGTTTAATTGGGGGACCAGTAGCTGGGCAAGCCCGCCCGCCTGTAAAAAGCCTGTAATGTATTGTTTTCGACCACGTTTCTTCTTTATTAATGTCAGCTCTATGCTTATTCAGTGCAACTGAAGCACCGGGCAAAGAGCACCTGATTTGCCAGGAGTGTGGATAACGGTGTACTTATTTTATTCAAAACAAAATTCGAATATAATTCGACTTGTATTCATATAACCCTGCTTTTTAACTCCTGCTCTCCACCACGGTGTATTTTCCATGCCAGCAACCGACAAACGGACACAGAGAGAGATAACTATTATTCAGTCCACCCTGACCATTCTTAAGGAAAAGGGCTTTATGGACCTGAAAATGTCTGAAGTTGCCAAACAAGCCCAGTTTTCAATGGGAACCGTATATTCACACTTCTCCAGCAAGGAAGATCTGTTGCTGGGTTGCGCCATCACTATCTCCAGCACGATGGCGACGGTATTCCATAAAGTGCTCAACAGCCCGGTACCCGCCATGGAACGTCTGCTGACGCTTAATATTGCCATCTGGTTGTCTTATGCCAGACAGCCCCATCACTACTTTCTACGACAACTGGCAATGACCCCGGATATCTGGCAACGGGCATCAACAGGACGGGCACAGGCACTGGACGACATCTACCATAAGATGAGCCAGATGGTTAAAGCACAGATTATTGAGTTAATGGCGGACAACCCGGCAATCACTGACCAGAATCGCGAGAGTGCACTGGCTGATATTTTGATGGGCATCTGGAGTCTGGGCGAAGGTCTGTTCCAGATCAGCATGTCCGGGTTTGGCCTGAAACAACCCTCCGTGCAGAAAGACAAAGGCTTCAGCCTGCTTACTTCCAACCTGGCCAAATACCTGCAGGGCTGGGGATGGAGAGCACCGTTTTCACCATCCATGATTGACAACTGCAAGCTTCAGGCTGAGCAGGTTGTTGCTACCTGTATAAGTAGTTAACCAGCCAGAATTTATCGATTCCAGGAACGCGGTACACATCAAGCATGTCTACCAGATACTTCTACCCAACTGTTTTGGAGCTACCTCAGAATGCATCTCACCCCTTCATCCCGATCATCCATCGCCGTGATGGTGTTAATGACGTTCACCCTGCTGACCGGTTGCGATCAGGAGCAAACCGGTCATAAAGAAGTCATCCGCCCAGTAAAACTCTTTCAGGTAAAAGATCCCCAGCAGCAGCAGTTACGTTATTTTCCAGGCAAGGTAACAGCCACCGAAGAAGCCGAAATATCCTTTCGTATACCCGGACAGATCGACAAGATCGAGGTCAAACAGGGCGATGATATTACTGAAGGACAGGTGCTGGCTTATCTGGATGACCGGGATATCCGCAATGAGCTTCAGGATCGTCAGGCGAATTATGAACTTGCCAAGGCCGAGTTTGAACGCGCCAGCTCCCTGTTAGAAAAGAGAGTGATTTCACAATCGAGCTACGATACGGCCAGTGCCAGACTGAAATCTGCAGAAGCAGCGCTGAAATTAAGCCGGGACAAACTGGCGTATACGACACTGACAGCACCTTTCAGTGGCCGGGTTGCCCAGACTCTGGCCGAAGCGCACCAGCAGGTTCAGGCCCAGCAGCCGGTCCTTATCCTGCAAAGCAGTGACCGGCTCGATATCAGCATCCAGGTACCTGAAAGTATCGTTTCCCATGTCAATGCCAATGCGGTCAACAATGGCTATCAGCCCATCGCTACCTTCCCGGGGGCTCCTGGCAAGGAGTTTCCGGTCAACTATAAAGAACATGCGACACGGGTAACTCCGGGTACCCAGAGTTATGAAGTCATTTTCACCCGGATGGCACCCACCAATATGAACATTCTTCCCGGTATGACCGCCACGGTCATTATTGACCTGGCCCGGGTCATCGATACCCGGGGGCAACCAGGATACGTTCTGGTCCCCATTTCAGCCGTATCCAAAACTGACACTGACAATAAGACGGTGGTCTGGCGTTTTGATCAGGATACCAGTCAGGTTGCCCCTGTCGAAGTGACCACAGGACGTATTACCGAAGCGGGAATTCAGGTTCTGTCAGGCCTCAATACCGGTGACCAGATCGTTACCGCAGGTCTCAGTCAGCTATACGATGGCATGACCGTCAAACCGCTGCACAAGGAACGGGGACTATAAGCCATGAATATTGCCGAATATTCCATATCCCACCGGGTGATCAGCTGGATGTTTGTGGTTATCCTGCTGGTGGGTGGTGCAATGTCGTTTTTTGGGCTGGGTCAGCTGGAGTTCCCTGAGTTCACCATCAAACAGGCCATGGTCATTACCCACTATCCGGGAGCTTCCCCGGAACAGGTGGAAGAAGAAGTGACACTGCCATTGGAAGAAGCCATTCAGCAGATGGAGTATGTCAAACATATCGACTCCATCAGCAGCAATGGCCGTTCCCAGATTATGGTGGAGATGAAAGAACAATACGACAAAGATCAACTGCCCCAGATCTGGGATGAAATGCGCCGTAAGGTCAATGACACCCAGAGTAGTCTGCCGCCCGGCGTCTACGCCTCGGTTGTGGTGGACGACTACAGCGATGTCTATGGCATGCTGTTCAACATTACCGGAGAAGGTTATACCTCCAGGGACCTGGAAAACTACGCCGATTACCTGAAACGTGAGCTGGTGCTGGTTGAAGGGGTCAAGAAAGTCTCCATCGCCGGTGCCCGTCAGGAGCAGGTGGTGGTTGAGATGTCCCAGGCCAAACTGGCTAACCTGGGTATCGATCCAGCCTGGATATTCGCCCTGATCCAGAATCAGAATGTGGTCTCCAATGCCGGTAATATGCTGGTTGAAGGGCGTTCCATACGCATTCATCCCACCGGTGAGTTCAATGACATTCATGAACTGGAACAGCTGATCATCAGCCCGCCGGGGAGCACACAGCTGGTTCGACTCGGCGATATCGCCACCGTTCGTCGAGACTTCGATGAAACACCGGACACACTCTATTCCTCCAATGGCCGCCAGGCTCTGTCACTGGGTATTTCCTTCGCTTCCGGTGTTAACGTGGTGGATATAGGCGACGCTATTCGTCAGCGCATTGATGAGCTTCAGTCCGGGCAACCGGTTGGCATTGAGCTCACCAAAGTATACGACCAACCGGCAACGGTTTCGGAATCCGTCAATGGTTTCCTGATCAACCTGCTGGAATCCATTGCCATTGTTATTGTCGTACTGCTGCTGGCCATGGGCGTACGTGCAGGCCTGTTGATGGGCGCTGTTCTGCTGTTGACCATCCTCGGAACGTTCATTGTTATGAAGGTGATCGGCATTGAGCTCCAGCTGATTTCCCTGGGTGCCCTGATCATTGCCCTGGGGATGCTGGTGGATAACGCCATTGTCGTCACAGAAGGGATTCAGGTCGGTATTCAACGGGGACTCACCCGGTTGCAGGCCGCCAAACAGGTTGTCAGCCAGAACCAGTGGCCCTTGCTGGGTGCCACCGTCATTGCCATTATGGCATTCGCACCTATCGGCCTTTCTGATGATGCCACCGGTGAATTCTGTCTGTCGTTGTTCCAGGTGCTGTTGATCTCCCTGCTCCTGAGCTGGATCACAGCCATCACCCTGACCCCTTTCTTCTGCAACATTCTGTTCAAGAAGGACGAGCTGGCTGCCCGACAGGCGGCGGGTGAATCCATAGATCCTTACCAGGGAGCGCTGTTCACCCTGTATAAACAGTTGCTCGGGTTCTCTCTGGTCCACCGCCCCATCACCATCAGCTTGACGGTTCTGGCGCTGGTGCTGGCGATGATGGGGTTTGGTTCGGTGAAAAATGTCTTTTTCCCGCCATCCAACACGCCGATGTTCTTTGTGGATTTCTGGATGCCGGAGGGCAGTGATGTCCGTGCTACCGAAACAAGGGTGGCAGAGCTTGAGCAACTACTGCTGACCCTCCCCGGCGTAAAAAATGTCACAACGGTGATTGGCCAGGGCGCACAGCGTTTTATTCTTCCTTATATGCCGGAAAAGCAATACAGCAGTTTCGGCCAGCTGATTATCGAGACAGATAACCTGGAAGCCATCACACCGCTGATCCCGACATTGGAAATCCGCCTGACCGAAGACTTCGGTGATGTGGAATATCGGATCAAATACTTACAGAATGGCCCTTCCCCCGCCGCAGAAATTGAAGCCCGTTTCTATGGCGAGGACCCGGAAGTATTACGGTCTCTCGCGGTACAGGCCATCAATGTACTGCGTAACGAACCGATGGCCACGCATATACGACACGGATGGCGTAACCAGGTCAGCCTGATTCGCCCTCACCTGGATGAAGCCAGTGCCCGCCGCAGCGGTATCTCCAAACAGGCGTTGGACGACGCTCTGCTGGTGAACTTCAGCGGCCGTCAGGTTGGCGTCTATCGTGAAGGCAGCCAGTTAATGCCGTTGATTGTCCGCTCTCCGGAATCCGAACGCCTGAATGCCGATAGCATTACCGATCTGCAGGTTTGGAGTGCTGACTATAACAGTTATGTGCCCATCACCCAGGCCATTTCCAGTTTTGATACTGAGTGGGAAAACCCGCTGATCATCCGCCGGGACCGTAAACGCATGATGTCCGTGATGGCTGACCCACAGTTGCTGGGTGATGAAACCGCCGACAGCGTGTTGCGCAAGGTGCGTGCAAACATCGAAGCCATTCCACTACCCGATGGTTACCAGCTGGAATGGGGTGGTGCTCATGAACTGTCTTCTAACGCACAGAGTGCGGTGTTTGCCTCAATACCGCTGGGCTATCTGGGGATGTTTCTGATTACTGTATTCCTGTTTAACACCATACGACAGCCTATAGCTATCTGGTGTACGGTTCCCCTGGCACTGATTGGTGTTGTGGCCGGGCTGCTGGCGCTGAATGCACCGTTCAGTTTTATGGCGCTGCTGGGCCTGCTGAGTCTGTCGGGCATGATCATCAAGAACGGTATCGTTCTGGTGGAACAGATCAAACTGGAGCTGGAAGAAGGCCGGGAAGAACATGAGGCCATATTCCACGCCTCGGTCAGCCGCCTGCGGCCCGTCTGTATGGCCGCCCTGACCACCATGCTGGGCATGATTCCACTGTTGTTTGATGCCTTTTTCAAATCCATGGCCGTGACCATTATCTTCGGTCTGGGCTTTGCTACGGTACTGACACTGATCGTGCTACCGGTGATCTATTCCCTGCTGTACAAGGTTAGCTTTAAAGGGTTCAACTACCGGAATATTGCCTACTGATCCATAGCGATGTCGGCTTCTGACGGAAGCCGACTGATGCCACATTTTATTGTTGTTCTTTTCTGGATGGCGGCTTCAGGTTATAGCTCAAACTCTGGTATTCAGGTTCTACAATGCCGAGTCGGCGATTGATCACCACCGTTAAACGGAAGAACAGATTACAGAGCATATTGCCAAACCGATGTAACTCATCCGGCACCTTAATGCCATGGGCGTCTACCTTGACCAGCGCCCTGACTGCCTTTTTGGAGAGCGAACGACAGCTGTGTAGTAATTGCACGGGACGACCGCCCCTGGGAAGGACAAAACCGTGCAGCAGGCCTTCTATCTCTTGCTGGTAGTGATCAAAGTAACCTGCCAGCCACTGTATCTGCTGTTCAAAAATCGCCTGCTTGCCACGGACTGAACCATTCATATGGAAAATTCTGGGTTGCAGTTGATCCAGGAAATCATAGATATCGACAAACCGCTGATCGCCTTCCAGCTCGCTGATAACACCACCGAGCGTTGCACACAGTTCGTCGGTGATAATTTCATAATCACACAGGGGGGAGTCTTCGTAGATAAATGGGTAGCAGAGTTCGCGGATATCGCCGGAGTATTTTAAAGTCATATTAGAGCCTATCGATTGCAGAACCAGCCTTCTGCACCTCCGTGGGAATGCATTCTAGGAGGCTGACCGAGAATAGACTGCCCTACTGCGGTGGCAGCAAATTGGTCTAAAAATCCGCTTTTGTTCGGCAAATAGCCCCGCTATTCACCTCACAAAACCGAATTTTTATCCTCAATTTTCTGCCATCCTCGTTACGGGCGCTATTCTCGGTCAGCCTCCTAGCAGACACTACAGAGCTCATTGATAGTAAAGGTATGATTCCCGCGCAGAGCGCGGGAACGAGAAATAGCGTGGGAACAAGAAGTTTATAGCTCGGGTGACCAGATAAGAGTAGCGAATACACCTCCAGGCTCATCTATATAGCCGTTGGTAGTTGTATAATCCTTATCAAGCAGGTTGACAACTTTAAGCTGTGTTTTCAACTCAGGAGTGACAGCCAGATACGCTCTTAAATCAAACGTACCAAACCCAGGCATTTCAAGCGTATTAGCTGCATTATCCCATGTTTTTCCCTGAGCCCTGAGGGTTCCTCCGATCGCCCATTTGCCAAAATTTCTGTCAACATTCATGGTAAAAAGCTGCTTGGCCCGACGATGCAGCGTTTTGCCAGCATTCGCTCCTGACCGATTTTCCGGATCAACAAAACTCAGGTTGGTATTTAGGTCCCAGTCGAAAATCCGTGAGGTTACCACAAACTCAACTCCACGCATGCTGGCTTTAGCAATATTTTCTGTACGACGCGTATCAGAATTATAATCGAGCATATTATCCATATCATTCTGATACATGCTGACCGACCACTGAGTATTATGACTCCAGACACCCCGTAATTCTAATTCAGTATTTCTGGCTTCTTCTGGCTTCAAATCTGGATTCGGACCATATGGAGAATACAGGTCAACGAATGGAGGAGCTCTGAATGCTGTTCCATAAGAGGCGATCAGACGAGTGTCAGCAGGCAAATCAAAGCCCCAGGACACACTGCCCGTTGTGTTATTGCCATACACTTCATTCTTGTCAAAACGTCCACCTAACTGTAGATCGCTACCAGAAAAAGACGACTGATTAAGAGCAAAAACCCCAACATTATAACGTTCATCAACAGCATAGTTATTACTGGTGGTTACTTTATCGTTTGAATAGTCAACACCCGCAATCAGCAATTGCTCATCAGACCAGGCAATATCATTCTGCCAGCTCAGGGAAAGAATTTCGCCTTCCGCATAGCTCGGGCGAGCTCCTACATCTTTTCGATCATCCTGAACGTAACCCGCATCAATTTTAGTATTCCACAGTTCATTGACCGGCAAGGATGCGTAAACATTGAACGTCGTTTGTTCAAAAAATGAAATTGGATACTCTGGCGCATTGCTACCAAAACTATTATCGTATTCAGCCTTGCCTTCGGAGTGAGAGATATTGACCCCTGCATCAATACCATTTTCAAAGCGATGAGACAAACTGCCCGAAATGGACTTATTACGAAACGCATCATCATCCCAGTCCGAACCAAGCTGATTCGTCGTGCGATCATAGCCTTGAGTTTCAAAAAGACGAGCACCCAAATTGAACTGCGTTCTGCCAACTGAGCCATTAAAATTCAAGCCATATTCACCGGTATTTCGGCTACCACCACCAGCCTTAACCGTCAATTGAGGTTCTTTTCCGCCTTTTCGAGTGATGATATTGATAACACCCCCCACCGCATCAGCACCATACAGTGTTGAACGCGGTCCACGGACAATTTCTATTCTTTCGATTTGATCTGGATCTAAATACTGCAAAGGAGCCTCACCGGCGTAAGCTCCATTCATACGATGACCATCGACGAGAATCAGTGTCTGCTGTGTTTTTGTGCCTCGCAAATAAACTCCCGTCTTACTGCCAACACCACCTGTATAGGCGATTTGAACACCAGGTGCCTGTGTCAAAAGTTCTGTAACGGAAATAGCCTGACTCCGCTCAATCTGCTCCCGATTAATCACCGTCACTGGAGCCAACGTCTCATCAACTGTTTGAGCGGTCCTTGCCGCAGTAACAACAATCTCTCCAAGCTTATAAACCTCTTCTGCAGCCGCAGCAGAACTCATCACAGACATTGCCACAGCAACCGAAAGCCCGGTTCGTGCAAAAACAGAACGATGATTAAACGACATTTTGTTTGCATCCTTAAAGTAAGCGAATTGTCTTAAAAATGGACAGAACTCTGCCTTTTCAGAGCGGACTCTCTTGATGAATTGGTATCTGGGCAGCCACACGCTCTGTGTGGCTTGCCTTTGAGCGCACCGCTTGTAACTGATGGCAGATCATCTCTGCCCCGTCCAGAATCCTGGGCGTTGGTCTGGCAATCAGGTCACTGGGTACCGAAAACAGTTGTTGCTGCTGCACCGCCTGCAGGTTTTGCCACTGGCTCCAGTAGCCCAGCAACTCTTTGCGGGTTTTTGGGGTATCGCCTTGCGGATCAGAACCAATAATGACCTGTGGATCACGGGTAATCAGGGATTCGATACCGATTTTGGGAATACTTTCGGAGACATCACCATAGATATTCCGGCCACCACACAACGAAATAACATCATCAATCACCAGGCCATTACCCACCGTCATCAGTGGGGATCGCCAGATTTCAAAGAACACCGATACCGGCTCACGCCGGGCATACTGACTCTGCAGTGTGTGCAAACGCGCGGTAAAGTCACCAACAACCTGTTCGGCTGTTTTTTCGGTCCCGGCCACCTGCCCGAGACTTCGGAGGGCCTGCTTAATGCCGGTAAAATCCACCACATCGATATGAAAGGTGCTGATGCCCAGGGACTCCAGCTGCTCAATCACCTTTTGGGAATTACCGGCAGTCCAGACCACCACCAGATCGGGCTTCATGGCCACAATGGCTTCCACACTCACATTGGGGTAGCCACCCACATTGGGCAGCTGTTTGACCGCTTCAGGGAAGTCGCTGTGCTGATCAACCGCAATAACACGATCACCGGCACCGGCAGCAAATAACAATTCAGTAGAACCCGGAGACAGACTGATGATTCTGGGCGAACGGGTATCCAGACAGACAGCGCGGTCGCTCATATCGGTCACACAATACTGACTGTCAGACTCGCTGGCCCGGGCAATACTGCAAGCCAACGCAACGGCATTGGCCAATACCATCGCCAGCACCAGCATTAACCGGGGCAGCCTGTTCTTCAGTGTCTTGCAGGGTGCTAAAGGTGTTTTCATGATCTCCCTGAGTCACAATCAATACTCAGGGCGGCACAAGCGGTCACCGGGCTTATCAAAAAAGCCCAGTGTAAAGGAGATGTGTTCCCAGCCGCCAGGTTACCCGCCCGGTTTGCGCCTGCATGTACAGACTTCTTGGGCTTTGCAAAGGCAGGTCTCCTGACTCTGGCATCATCGTTCCCGGCAGCCTTCCCGGTTGAACCAGTGGCATAAATCGCGGAGAACTCTTCCATTACAGTTGCGGGTACAGTCGGGGTTTTTCACCCCGTTCCCTCTTTTGACCGGTTCAGCAATAGCCGACATGCGCGGTCAAAAGTGTCGTGATTCATACCAATCACTGACGAACCCCTTACAAAGTTGCGCAATATTACCCAAACCGTTGACTTAAATCACTAGGGGTTTGTGGATTTTTTGCCGTTTATCTTGCTACTGGTACATCATTTCGATGAGTTTGATGTGTACAATCTCCGTTCACCCTGAGCGAAGTCGAAGGGTGATTGGCACAGTCTTTATTCAGGGTATGGTGTTTACGCCCTTCTTCCGTGCATCCTGAGCCGAGCCGAAGGGCGATCAGGACGAACGAAATTTGGGCATCATTGATAGAAGAAACCCATCAAATACATCGAAACCGTTTACCATCAGCCTGTTTTGCTTTTCTCGGATGCCTGCCAGAGGACCTCCCCCTCATCCTGTCGGGCACAATGACGGCCAAGGACGTACATAAGATCGGACAAACGATTCACAAATTTCAGTAATGGTTCGTTGATCTTTTCACCACTTTCCTGAAGCGCTTCGTTTAACTCGATAATATGCCGCTCCGCCCGGCGGGATACGGTTCGGGCCATGTGGCAATGGCAGGCAGACTGACCACCACCGGGCAGGGTGAAGTTTGTCAGAGGCGGCAATGGTTCATTGAGTTCGTCAATCAGAGCCTCAATCGCCCTGGTATGGGCTTCCTGAATCAGCTGATAGCCCGGCATGGCCAGCTCACCCCCCACATCAAACATCCGGTGCTGGATATCCTGAATCTGTTGCAACTGGTTTTCAGTGACTTCATTGCCCTGCTTCAGGGAGAGAATCAACAGGCCAAGCCAGCTGTTGGCTTCATCCACGGAACCAATGGCATGGAGCCGGGGGTGTGACTTTGGCAGCTGCTGACCATCGCCAATGCGGGTCATGCCCTGGTCGCCAGTTCGAGTGTAGATACGGGTTAGCCGGTAGCCTTTTTTTTCAGTCATAGCTCAGGTTCTTCCAGTCAATTTTTGCACCACAAAGCGTTGTTAACGTTTTTCTGCACTCAGTGGCTTTGTGGTTCAGCCTCACACAGTGCAAAGATTTTACTCATATCAAGATGCTCTTCGATAGCATCCGCCATTCGGTTAATGCCCTCTTCCCGCAACAGGTGATAATCAATCCTTGAAGCTTCCTGCAAACCGGCCCAGGTCAAAATGGCCGTGCAGGCATCTGGCTGTTCAAACACGCCATGGAGATAGGTGGCAAATATCTGACCATCGTCAGACATCACCCCATCCACCTGCTGATCCAGCTGGATTAACGGTTTTTCCAGGGCCGTGCCGGTGGTCACCCCGGCATGAATTTCATAGCCGGTGACGGGCACCGGGTCCTGGCCCGGCAACTGCATGGTGCCACTGACCCGGGTGAGTGTCTTTTGCCGAACCATGGTGGTTTCCAGATCCAGAAGACCCAACGCTTGTGAGCTGCCGACGGCACCTTCAATGCCCTCCGGATCATGCACCGCCTTACCGAGCATCTGGTAACCGCCACAGATCCCCATCAATTTGCCACCGTAGCGCAGGTGCCTGAAGATATCCTGATCCCAGCCGTTGTCTTTGAGAAACGCAAGATCGGTTCGGGTATTTTTGGTCCCCGGAATAATGACCAGATCACACGCCGGAATGGGTTGCCCTTTTCCAACAAAGTGAATGTCCACTTCAGGGTGCAGGCGCAGAGGGTCGAAGTCGGTGTGATTGCTGGTGCGGGTCAGAATCGGCACAGCTACCTTCAACAGGGTTTTCCGGTCTGCCAGATGTTGCTGGGCAATCACCGCATCTTCTGCCTCCAGATGTAACCCATGAAGGTAAGGCAAAACGCCCAGTACTGGCTTGCCGGTCTTCTCTTCAAGCCAACGAAGTCCGGGCTCAAGCAATTTTACGTCACCCCGGAAACGGTTGATCACAAATCCTTTTACCCGCGCCTGTTCGGACTCCGAGAGCAGCGCCAGGGTACCGTAGAGATGGGCGAAAACCCCGCCCTTATCGATATCTGCAATGATAATCACCGGACAGTCCGCTTGTTCCGCAAAGCCCATATTAGCAACATCGCCTTCGCGCAGATTAATCTCTGCCGGGCTACCGGCCCCCTCCACCAGCACAGTTTGATATTGGCTCTGCAAACGATGCCAGGAACGCAAAATGGCGGCCATGACTTCCGGTTTATAGGCATGGTACTCAGCCGCATTCATTTCCCCCACGGCTTTGCCAGTGACGATCACCTGGGCACCGATATCACTGTTCGGTTTCAGCAATACCGGGTTCATGTCCGTGTGAGGCTCAAGCCCTGCCGCAGCCGCCTGAAGCGCCTGGGCCCGGCCAATCTCACCACCATCCCCGGTGACGGCGCTGTTCAGTGCCATATTCTGGGTCTTGAAAGGCGCTACCGAAATACCATGACGCCGGAATACCCGGCAAAGTCCTGCGACAAGGGCACTTTTCCCAGCGTCACTGGTTGTACCCTGTACCATCAAAGTGTGTGTTGGGTTGCTGCCCATAGCGGGAATTCCAGCCTGTCAGAAAGGCATGGATTATAAGGGCAGAAAAACTCAAGGGTAAAAAATATTTAATAGAAGAACTTTTAATAGAATAAAGAGTCTAATCGAGCGTACCTGACGCAACCCCGGGTTAACGATTCTATGGAGACCAGTGCAGCGGCCAAATTGTCAGCTCCACAACAATGTACAGGTTCTGCCATAGATTCTGAACCAGTCAGCACTGAAAAAGATCAGGTTCCGCCAGGCAGGTCCGGCAACTTCCGAGGGAGAGTGTCCCGCACTCTTTCCATGTTACTGCCTAATACAGAAAGGCCTGAAGCAGATACCAGACGGCACAGCGGTTGTTTTTCGTCGGTGTTTAACAGAACGGTGACCCGAAACAGTCTCGTCCAAACCCGGATGAGTCCCGATAGCCCACCGGGAAATAAATCTGGCAACGAAACAACCGCAACAAATGACATTAACTCCAACTTCATTCAGATATGGTCTCCGGTGAAAAAAACCATGATAACTATTCCATCTTATGATTCTGATCAGAAAGCCTACTCCCTGGCAATGAAAGCGTACATTCTGGATATTAAACAGCTGTATGATCTTTCCAAAGGTAAATCTGTCGAGGGAATTGATACCTCCAGAATTGATCTCAGTGATATTAAGGGTAAAAAGTCATGGGATCTTCAAAGTGCCCAAAGAATGAGAGAAGAATGGGCATTTGAATTGACAGGACATATATCCTCCGAGCATGCGTCATGACTTAAATGCTGTCTTTACCCGGTTTCCCGTCCGTTTCTTCTCACAACTCTCAGGAAGGCAGGCAGGAATTTTGTTAATATTCAGCCCCAAAAAATTTTCAACCTGTGGTTTCTTATGAGTCGTATTTTTTATTCTCTGCTGTTATATCTGATATCCCCCCTGGCAATGGTCCGCCTTTACTTGCGTTCCAAAAAAGCACCAGAGTACGGGCAGAGAAAGAGAGAACGATTTGGCTTCTTCAGTCTTCCCGCCTCCGATAAACCCATTATCTGGGTACACTCGGTATCCATGGGAGAAACCATTGCCAGCGGCCCGTTGGTAAAGCAATTACAGAAGAATTACCCAACCCATCGAGTGTTAATTACCACCATGACCCCCACTGGCTCGGCCCAGGTTGGCAAAATTCATGGCGACAGCGTGGACCATGTCTATGCCTGCTATGACCTTCCCTGTGCTGTCAGGCGATTTCTGGACAAGGTAAAGCCAGTCATGGCCATCGTCATTGATACCGAGCTATGGCCCAACACCATTGCCGCCTGCCACAAACGTTCGATTCCCGTACTGGTGACCAATGCCCGACTCTCCGAACGCTCGGCAAGAGGGTATGCACGCTTCGGCTTTCTCACCCGTCCCATGCTCAAACAGATCAATATGGTTGCTGCCCAGAACCAGGAGACGGGTCGTCGATTCCTGGAGCTTGGCCTGCCCGGGCAACAGCTCAACGTTACCGGCAGTATCAAGTTTGATCTGGATGTTGCTCAGGAAATCATAACCTCAGGTCAGGCACTTCGGCAGAAGTGGCAGCAGGGTATGGGCAGTGACATTCGTATTCTGGTGGCCGCCAGTACCCATGACGGCGAGGATCAGCAGGTACTTGATGCGTTTAAAATCATTCTGGCAGCATCACCGGAAGTACGACTACTGTTGGTGCCCAGGCACCCTGAGCGGTTTGACCGTGTCCACCAGCTGATCCTGGACAACCAGCTCCCTGTGGTCCGCCATAGCCAGGGAACCCAGCCTTCTGATAAGACCAGGGTTATTCTCGGGGACACCATGGGCGAAATGATGAAGCTGTTCTCCGCCTCTGATATAGCCTTTGTGGGTGGCAGTCTGGTACCAACGGGCGGACATAATCTGCTGGAACCGGCGGCATTAAACCTGCCGGTGTTGTCCGGGCCTCATGTGTTTAATTTTGAAGAGATCAGCGAATCTCTGATTCAGGCGGGAGGTTTGAGCATTGTTAACGATAGCGAAGCGCTCGCCCGGAGCGCCATCAGCCTGGTGCAGGATAAAGAGGAGTATAAAAGCATGAGCCATCATGCCGGAGAGTTTGTCCGTAACAACCGGGGAGCACTGCAAAAGACATTGATGCTGGTTGATCAGCTTATGCCGTCCGGCAAGTAAACATTGTTACAGTCCGGGGCGTAAGTTGGTGCTGGAAGATTTGGTGGCCAGCATTGAATCCACCGCAGGATCAATATTCAAACGACTGCCGTCTACAAAATAGTAATCGTTACCGGATTGCAGCCCCTGGATGGACAATTTGCCAAGAATCCGATTCATAACCCTTTGCTGTTCTTCCAGGTCTTCATAGGCAAAGGTCTTCAGAAAGGCCTCTGCCAGAGAACACCCTTCATCCACATAAGATTTCATACGGGTTTCGCAGTTCCTGATATGCTCATCCATGACATTATCGTCCATAGCCGGGTATCTACTCATTATAGAAGAGTGGATTCAGTATCTGCGGCTATTTGACTCCAAATAAAAATGGCTCCACTTACGAGCCATTTTTACGGAAACGCCATGATGATCAGTAATTAACCACCGCACTGATCCGGAACAGACAGCTCGTCACTGGCATCCGTCATCCACTGGTTCAACTCTTCGAGATCGGTCGGGCTGAGAGTTCCCACAGCCTGTTTGAGCTTCAGTGTATTGACGATAAAGTCATAACGGGTGTTCAGATAGTTACTGATGGAAGAGTAGAGTTGCTGCTGAGCGTCCAGAACATCAGTGATGTTGCGAGTACCCACTTCATAACCACTCTGAGTCGCTTTCAGGGCACTTTCTGACGAGATAATCACCTGACAGCTGGCATGAACCCGGTCCACATCGGAGGTAGCGGTTCTCAGCAGGTTACGGGTATTGGCATTGGTACCCCTGAGCTGCTGATCGTAATTTTTCTGGGCTTCTTCCAGTTGATAGCCTGCCTGACGGGAAGCAGAGCTGGTAGCGCCACCAGCGAAGATCGGTAGATCGAACTGAACGCCAACAATGGTGTCAGTACGATCGCCAGAAAGAGTACCGTTTCCAGAGGCCTGACTGGAATTGTTGGAGCTGTAGTTATAGCTGGCAAACGCATTAACTGTTGGAGCATGACCAGACTTGCTGGCTTTTACTTTGGACTCAGAAGCCGTTAACCCTTCCCGGGCCGCTTTCAACCCCAGGTTATTGGCCAGTGCCATGCTTACCCACTCTTCAGGACTGTTTGGCATTGGCGCAACCACTGGCATTGCCTTCTCCAGCTGGGCAATATCGGTAACATCCTGGTTTACAATGGTCCGCAGCCCTTCGTAGCTTACAGAGACTTGGTTCTCAGCCTGAATGCGGGCTACGCGGGCATTGTCATAAGCTGCACGGGCCACCAGCACGTCTGTTTCTGCAATCAGCCCCACATTGTAACGTTCACGAGCCTGATCCAGTTGCTGCTTTAATGCTCTTTCCTGGGCTTTCGCGGTCATCAGGCTGTCTTCCGACCGGAGCACATTGAAATAGGACTCTGCCACACGCAGGATCAATTGTTGCCGGGCATTGGCAAATACGGCAGTGGCCTGATCCCCGACAGACTTGGCCTGCTCATAATTGAACCAGCTGTTCATATTGAACAGTGGTTGAGTTAATGTCGCGCCCCACCCATGAGAGTTATAGTTTTCATCAGTATCTGAACCATTCGTCAACTCAGAAGATGTCTTGTTATATTGCGTTTTAGCAGACAGCCCCAGGGTGGGCAGCAATGCAGAACGGCCCTGGTTAACCGTCTCCTGAACCGCTTTCATGGAGGCCTCGGCCGCCGCCAGCTGGGCATCATTCTTCAGCGCCATATTGTATACATCGAGCAGATTGTACTGAGTTGGTGCAGCCTGCACGTTTAATACTGCACTCGCCAGGGCGGCAAGCAGAAATCCTCTACGACTATTTCGTGACATAATCTTGTGATCCTTGGAAAGTTCGCCAGTCATTCTTCACCGGTTAACGGTAGCCTGACTGGTTCCTGGTTGGGGATAAAATCGCTGTAGCAAACTCAGATCGAGGAAATCTACACTAATTTGCACAAAAAATGCAGTAGTATGACGAATTCCTCTATGGATATTGCTTCTTCAGGGTGAAGGCAGGAGGACGCTATAATAGGTGCTATGAAAAGACATTCGCTGAAACCCAACTACCGTGTCAACCTGATCCGCCTGCAACAGGTTTGTGAAAGTAACTACCTGCGTCTTATGCGTCTGCTGCCTGAGTTATCAGATCAGGAGCATTTTCGCCTGCCGGTTAAGCACAAAAACAGTTTGGCAAGCGGCGTGGAATGGCTGGTCATTGACGTTTTGGAACGGTCACCATTTACCACTTTGTTAATGTTGCAGATGGAAGCTGACTGGGGACAATTATTCAATATGCCAAAAGCCGAAGTGCGCCTTTATCACGACGTTAAGATGGCCGAAATTGTCTCCCGAAAAACCAGCCAGATAATACAGCCACGGTACGATTATCCCAATAGTAAAATGCATCAGCCTGATGAAAAAGAGCAGCATAATCAGTTTCTGGCTCAATGGCTTGATTACGCTTTACCTGCCTGTCGAACTTATACAGAAAAGACAGGATAACGAAGACACTGATACAAACAACCGATGAATACCGCCAGAATTCGAGTCCTGCAGATTACCGACCCTCACCTCTTTGCTGATTCCGGCTCGACACTGATGGGAGTGAATACCTCGGCGACCCTGGATGAGGTGCTGGCAAAAATACAGAAAGACTACCGGGAACCTGATTGCCTTCTGGTCACCGGAGACCTGAGCCAGGATGACAGTGCCGCCTCCTATCATCACCTGAAAGAAAAACTGTTAAAAATCAATGCTCCCGGCTACTGGTTGCCGGGCAATCATGATCAGCCCCATCTTATGGCGGCGATAAACCCATCGGCGCTGCAAAAGCAGATTATTCTGGGTAACTGGCAAATAGTCCTGCTGAACACTCAGGTCGAAGGCAAAACACACGGCTATCTCAGGGAAACTGAGCTGGAACAGCTGGCTACCTGTTTGCAGCAGGAGCCGGACAAACATACGCTTCTGGCTCTTCATCATCACCCGGCTCCCATCAATAGCCGGTGGATGGATCAGATCATGCTGCAAAACCCGGAGGAGCTGGCCAGGGTCATCACTGGTCACAACACGGTCCGGGGCATCATTCACGGCCATGTGCACCAGGCCAGAACCTATCAATTCTGCGATCTTCCCGTTATGGCAAGCCCTTCGACCTGTGTTCAGTTTGCGCCTGAGTCAGATGATTTTCAGGCGGATACCAGGCAGCCGGGCTTTCGTGTGGTTGATCTGTTGCCAGACGGTCAGATAGAAAGCATCGTTGTAAGAATGGGTGATAAACCAATGAACGTTGACCTGAGATCAAACGGTTACTGACAGACCATCAACAATCGATGGTCAATTTTCCGCTGAATACTGAAGCACTGCCACTGTCAGCAGTACTAGGAGCCTGTCCGAGAATAGACTACCCTACTGCGGTGGCAGCAAATTGGTCTAAAAAGTCGGAAATTTTTAGCAAATAGAACCACTATTCACTAAAAATTTCCGACTTCTTATCCTCAATTTTCTGCCATCCTCGCTACGGGCGCTATTCTCGGACAGGCTCCTAGCCCGGATATTTCAGAATTAATCGATTAGAATCATATAACCATTTTTTATTAAATAGGTCCGCATCCTTTATCTAAATTTATTGTTAGGAGCAGTAAACATAAGGATGTAGTTATGACCAGGATAAAGTCCATGCATCAGGATGAGTGGGACGATGCTTTGTGGAACAGCAATCACGAACACAAAAAGGCTAAAGCACGCAAAGCAAGGCACAAGGGGCTTAAATCATCAACCATAAGAAAGGGCATTGAAGACTACTTTGAGAAAAGCAAATTGAAAAACAGTATTTCAGAAAGTTTTCAAGAGCTTGATGATTTTGATGACGTCAACCAGCCCAGCTATAAACCCCGCCTCTGAATCATATCACCAGCCCAAAAATGCCACTTATTGAATGTGGCATTTTTTATTTATGGCATCGCCGATAGAAATGGTTCATAAATAAGGCATAACTTCAATAGCATCAGTAGTAACGCTTTTCTGAGCCAGTACATGGTTTCAATGAGTTTGATGGGTTGTCGTGCCTCCGCACTCCGTTCGTCCTGAGCCTGTCGAAGGACGGAAACTCCGGACTCTGATAGATCGTGCCAAGCACCCTTCGTCCGTGCATCCTGAGCGGAGCCGAAGGACGCTCAGGGTGAACGGAGATTGTACACGTCAAACTCATTGAAACCATGCACTAGTTGCCATAAATGTTCTGTACTGATCAGAAATCGACTGTACGATTATGGGGCAATGACGAATGACAACACCTTCCGAACTCCAATACCTCCATGGCTTTGGTAACGAACATGAAACCGAAGCCCTGAAAGGAGCCCTACCCATCGGGCAATTCAATCCGCAACGTGCGCCCATGGGGCTCTATGCAGAGCAGTTCTCCACAACCGCATTCACCGCACCAAGACATCAAAACAGAAGGACCTGGATGTACCGGATTCGCCCGTCAGCAGCCCAGGGCAAGTTCCAGCCAATAGCATCAAACCTGCTTCGCTCTGGCCCGGTTACTGAGGTGCCAACGTCCCCGGACCCGATGCGCTGGGACGCTCTTGACCTCCCGACAGAAGAAACCGATTTTGTTGATGGCCTGGTCACCATGGCGGCCAATGGCGACCTCCACACTCAGACCGGCTCTGCTGTGCACATGTATCTGGCCAACCGGGATATGACCGACCGCTTCTTTTACAACGCCGATGGTGAGCTGCTGTTCGTCCCTCAACAGGGAGCCATCCTGGCACGTACCGAGCTGGGCCACCTGCATGTGCCTCCCGGCGAGATTCTGGTTATCCCCCGGGGCATCAAGTTTCAGATTCAACTTCCGGAAGGCACAGCCAGAGGCTATATCTGCGAAAACTACGGTGCACCATTGACTCTTCCCGAACGTGGGCCGGTAGGAGCCAATGGTTATGCCAATGATCGGGACTTCCATTATCCGGTGGCCTGCTTTGAAGATATCGACGGTGAGTTTGAACTGGTGGCCAAGTTTGCCGGAAACCTGTTCAGCTGCACCCTGGATCACTCTCCCCTGGATGTGGTCGCCTGGGTGGGTACTTCTGCCCCCTATAAATACGACCTGTCCCGCTTCAATGTGATCAACACCGTCAGCTTCGACCACCCAGACCCCTCCATCTTCACCGTATTAACCTCACAGAGTGACACCCCCGGGGTCGCCAATGTGGACTTTGTTATCTTCCCGCCCCGCTGGATGGTGGCTGAAAACACCTTCCGCCCCCCGTGGTATCACCGCAATGTCATGAGTGAATTTATGGGGCTGATTCACGGCACTTATGACGCCAAGGAACAAGGATTTGTGCCCGGCGGAGCCAGCCTCCATAACTGCATGAGCCCCCACGGGCCCGAGGCTGAAGTGTTTGACAAAGCCAGTGCCGCAGAGCTGAAGCCCGTGCGCTACAAAGACACCATGGCCTTTATGTTTGAGTCCCGCTTTATCTATGCGCCAACCCGGTTTGCGCTGGAAAGTAATGCCCGCCAAACCGACTATATTGATTGCTGGAAAGGGCTCAAGAAGCACTTTAACCGATAAGAATAAATAACTTGCCGTTTTTCTCACATACGCCGGAGACTGAAAGCCCATCATGCTAGCACTCAATGAAACACACGATGTCAACCTGACCAGCTGGGTTACATCAGCCAATAACAAAAACAGTGATTTCCCCATTCAAAACCTGCCCTTTGCCATCTTCCGACGTAAAGGCAGTGGTGAATCTTTTCGGGCAGGTGTCGCCATTGGCAACCAGGTTCTGGATCTTGCCGCCGTTTCCCACACCTCAGCTTTTTCACAGAAAGGTGCATCAGGACTGTCCAGTGAGGCCCTGGCAACGTGCGGTGATGAAACCCTCAACCGATTTATGGGGCTTGGTCTTGAGCACTGGTCATCCCTGAGATCGGCGTTATCCAAAGCCCTGCGCGCCGGAGCCACGGAAGAAGCTGAACTCTCGGGCTGTCTGGTTGCCATGGACGATGTGGAATATCGCCTGCCCTGCCAGATTGGTGATTACACCGACTTTTATACCTCCATCCACCATGCCACCAGCGTAGGTTCACTGTTCAGACCCGATAACCCATTGCTGCCCAACTACAAATGGGTGCCCATTGGCTACCACGGCCGTGCATCGTCTATTGATGTATCAGGCCAGAATTTTCACCGCCCTTGCGGCCAGACCAAAGCGCCGGATGCTGACACTCCCTCTTTTGGTCCCTGTAAACGGCTGGATTATGAACTGGAAATGGGGATCTTCATTGGCCCCGGCAATGCCCCGGGAGAACCGATCACGCTGGATCAGGCTGATCAACACGTATTTGGTCTCTGTCTGTTTAATGACTGGTCCGCCCGGGATATTCAGGCTTGGGAATACCAGCCACTGGGGCCATTTTTATCCAAGAGTTTTGCTTCCACCGTGTCCCCCTGGATTGTCACCCTGGAAGCGCTGGTGCCTTACCTGACCAGCTTTGAACGCCCTGCCAGTGATCCCCAGCCACTGCCTTACCTTGACTCTCGGAAAAACCGCCAGCAGGGCTCCATTGATATTCAGCTCTCTGCTCATCTGCTGAGCAGACAGATGGAACAGGCAGGAGATTCACCTGCGAAACTGTCCCAATCCAGCTTCCGTCATTCCTACTGGACCATCAACCAGATGGTGGCACACCATACCGTAAATGGCTGCAACCTTCGGCCGGGTGATCTGTTTGGCAGCGGCACTCAGTCAGGACCCAACCCGGAAGAAGCGGGTTCCCTGCTGGAGCTGTCCCATGGTGGTAAACAACCTCTGCCTCTGCCCAACGGTGAAACCAGAACATTCCTCGAAGATGGCGACACCGTTATTTTCAACGGCTGGTGTGAAAAAGCCGGACATGCCCGTATCGGCTTCGGTGAAGTGCAGGCGACGATTTTACCGGCTCAAGAGGTTCTGCCTGCCGGGACTGGAGAATAAACACCATGAAACTCTACAGCTACTTCCGCTCCTCGGCTGCCTATCGGGTAAGAATTGCCCTGAACCTGAAAGCGCTTGATTATCAACAATCGCCCATCAATCTTCTGAAAGGCGAGCAGAACTCGGAGGAGTATCAACAGATCAACCCCCAGAGACTGGTACCCACATTCACCACCGACAAAGGAATGCTCACCCAGTCACTGGCCATTATTGAGTGGTTGGAAGAGTCATTCCCGGAACGCTCCATTATCCCCGGAGATCCCTGGCAAAAAGCCCAGCTTCGTAGCCTGGCTTACCAGATCAGCTGCGACATCCACCCGATCAATAACCTCAGAATACTGAAATACCTGCAGCAGGAACTGGCCGTGAGTGACGATGCCAAAACACAGTGGTATCAGCACTGGATTCATTCAGGCTTTACCGCACTGGAAGCACAGCTGGATGACCAGCCCTTCTGCTGCTCGGCACAGCCCTCCATAGCCGACATCTGCCTTGTACCACAAGTGTTTAATGCCCTGCGCTTTAAGATGAATATGTCAGACTTCCCAAAAATCCATAAAATCTACCAGCACTGCAATACGCAGCCTGCCTTTATTGATGCGGCACCGGAAAACCAGCCGGACGCTGTGTAAGGGATTATTGTCGCCACCCGCTGCTTGCAAAAGCTCAGGAGGTTCCGCTTTTCGGGTAGCGGGCAGCGTCTGTAAAAATAGTCATCCGAAAAAGCGCAACAGTGTCCGCGTCACCAACTCTGGTTTCTGGGCATGAACCCAGTGACCCGCTCCCGGTATCACCCGCATGGATGCTGATGGAAAGAGAGCCAGCACCTGCTCACGGTGTTCCGGCAAAATATAGTCAGACTCGCCACCCTTGATAAACAGGGTTTTATTGGCAAAACCCGTATCAGACTCCTGCCCTGCAAGAATTTCCATATAATGCGCCATAATCACAGGCAGATTTACCCGCCAGCGATAGAGCCCCTGCTCATCACGGTAGAGGTTTTTCAGCAGAAACTGACGCACACCTTGTTCTGGTTCATAAGCTTCCAGAAAACGGTCTGCTTCAGTACGGCTTTTCAACGTGTTCAAAGGCATGGACGACAACCCTTCAAGAATACTGTCGTGTCGCCTTTCCTGATAAGTGACCGGCGCAATATCGATCACAGCCAGCCTGGTGACGCGCTCCGGTGCCATCAGGGCAATGGTCATCGCCACCTTACCGCCCATGGAATGCCCCAACAAATGCACTTTCTCAAGCTGGTTATCATCCATATAGGCCAGAACATCTTCCGCCATGACCGGATAATTCATAGCCTCATCATGGGGTGAGCGCCCATGATTGCGCAGATCCAGCCCATGAACACGAAATGATTCAGCAAGACCACGGTTGATCATCCCCAGGTTTTCCCCAGAGCCAAACAGACCATGCAAACTGATCACATCAGCCCCCTGCCCCTGCTGCCTTGCGTACAATTTCATGTTTTCACTGCTTCTCTTATAGCCCGGATATTTCATAAACGTGCTCCCGCTCTCGCTTGTCCTTTGCCCCTCTAAGGGAGTTTTGTTCGGTCGACCGTACTCCCCGGTACGGCGCTCCCTCACAAAATCCCTTAGAGCGACAAAGTCCTGCGCGAGATTCGGGGCAGTTTATGAAATATCCGGGATAGGTTGCTGACAAACGGAAAATACTGATCAGGAATTCTACCTAAACGTCAGTACAACCGCCTCTGCATTTGGTACAAAGATCATAAATTCAGCTTTGCCAGAAAGGCCAGCGGCTTATTTATGATGATCATCACCACTGTCCCGGTAAGCAACCTAACCTCCAAGCAGGAAATATAAAGCCATCATGAGTGATCAACACTTCAACCTGGATCAATATCTGGAAGAACTGAAGCCACTGATTGACGTCGATTGTGGTACCTGGACCCCCGCCGGTGTCAGCAAGGTTGCTGATATCATGACCGAAAAATACCAGGGCATCGGCTGGCAGGTTACCCGTCATACCTTTAATGAAAAAGTAGGCCCCGGCCTGCTGGCGACCAATAAGCCGGACGCCGAAGAGTACGACATCATGCTGATCGGACACCTGGACACTGTTTTCCCGGAAGGTACAGTGGCCGAATGGTCCTTGACCCATGATGGTGAAAAAGCCTACGGTCCGGGCGTGGCTGATATGAAATCCGGCCAGCTCAATATGTTCAAGGCCATCAGCCAGCTGCCAGAAGACGTCGCTGATCGTCTGAGCATCTGCGTCTGTATGAATCCGGATGAAGAAATCGGCTCCATTTACTCCGGCGAGTGGCTCAAGGGCATTGCCAGCAAGAGCCGTTATGTACTGGTGGCTGAAGCTGCCCGTGCTGATGGATCACTGGTTAAAGCGCGTAAAGGAATGGCCTCTTACCAGGTAGAGTTCAAGGGCAAAGCGGCGCACGCGGGTAATGAGCCCGAGAAAGGTATTTCTGCCATTACTGAGCTGGCGCACTGGATCACCACCCTGAACCAGGAAACCAACTTTGCAACTGGCACCACCCTGAACTTCGGTGTTGTCAAGGGCGGTTCCGCCGGTAACGTGGTACCAGACTATGCGTCCACAGTCCTGGATATCCGCTTCTGGGATAACGATGACTACGCCCGTCTGGAAAGTAAGATCCAGCACATGCTGGAAAACCCGTCACTGCCGGGGATTGACATCAAGCTGACCCGCGAAGCCCACAAGCCCGCCTTTACCCCGAATGAAGGCAGTGAAAAACTGATGGCCCTGATTGAAAAAACCGGTCAGGATATGGGACTGAACATTACCTGGCAGGCAGTGGGTGGCGGTTCCGATGCCAACCTGACCGGCTCACTGGGCGTGCCCACAATTGATGGTCTGGGCCCGATTGGCGGTGCCATGCACAGCCGCAAAGAATCTCTGGTGCTGGACTCCATCGAGCCCCGCCTGACACTGCTGCGCAATGTGCTGATCAACCTGGCGGAAACCATTGGCCGATAACAACAGAAACCAATAAATCAGGGCTCATCCACCACCGGTGAGCCCACAAAAGTAAAAACAAAAGGAACTAACAGGCATATTTTCGGTCTAGAAGTTCAATTTCATTAAATCATGTTTATTGTAATGGACCCTAAAAAGACCAGTATTCAAAACGGATACCCCACTGCCCATAACTATTTTCTCTCTCTGGGCAAGCAGCCACAATTAGCTCAAAAACTTAATGCCACTCATGAACAGATGGTATATAACCAGTGGCTGGTAGATCACACTCAATTACCGTTATACCACCCGGTGTATCAGGTTGCGCCATCCAGCACATCTACTCCGGTTTTACAAAGACAGATGTCGCTTAGAAGCCAGACAGAAAATCATTTACCCCGTAACAAGCCATCCTGTCTGCATGCTTTTTTAGAGAGCAGAGCAAATGAGCCCCCTGTCACCTGGCTTGATAAGAAACAAGGTATTCTGAAAATAAATGACTGGTACCTGACAGAAGCTCAATGGAAGCAAGATCAACGTCTTAAAGGCGTCGTGAATCCCAGTGAATTACGTAATGCTTTATGCCACTCAGAAGATATAGACACCCTGTCTGGTCAGCAGTATAAACTCTCGTCGTATAAGACCGACCTGGTTACCAAAATGACAACTACCAGAGCATCGCGTCATCAGCATGCGCCCTACAATATACCTGAGCGACGTAAAGGGCCAGAGCGACGTAAAGGGCCAGAGCGATGCTTATCTACACACTCTTCGGGCACAGGACTGAACATAACCACACAGACTCAACATGAAACAGCAAGGTCACCACAGTTGTATGCCTGTACTTTTTTGGCAAGACAGGCGGATATTGGCCTATCTGTTCAATGGATTAATAAAGACCGGGGAACATTTAAAGTAATAAATACTGAGCAAGTGAAGAAAGAATGGAGTATACTTCAGCGGCAATTTAACGTATCTAATGGCGAAACATTACAAGATGCCTTAATAACAGAGATCGGAAAAAATGATATTGAGTGTGTAGTGCTTACCGATTCACATGAAATCATTTTCCAACTTAAGTTCAAACACTACTCAGCTGATACCATTTCGTCAGCAGAAAATCACCAATCCATTGCATTATCCACTTCAAAGCAAGCTACCCCTTATACAACCCCACCTCCAAACCCGATATCAACACTGGCAAATGCAGGGGGCTCAACGCCTGGTGAGGCCCAGATCAGGAGCACACTCCCTGAGGCTCGAACAGACGCCAGGAAAACGCCATTGAGTGCTCAGTCCGCCAAACCAACTGATTCGATAAAGCCAACTTATAAATCACCAACAACAAAAAGCTGCGAAGACTGCCTGTCTTTTATTTTTTCAAATGCTGATGGACAGCAAAGCTTTGCGACATGGCATGACAGAGCAGCGGGCGAGCTTATAATCGACATGAAAAAATTGACGACCAAATGGCTATCAAGCAATCCATCCGGGTATCGTGAACGGACTGACTTTGATTTTTTTGCCCGGTTTTTTGCAGTACAGAACTACTGGACCTACGATGAAAGCCGGAATATTTTTTCTTTGAATTTACGACACCCTATGGTCCTGAATGCGTTAAAAGTAACGACTCAGGAACCACTCTGCCAATCATCGCCCATCCGGGCATCTGACCCATCAGATCTGGCCAGTAACAACAAGCCGTTATCTGCATCTGAACCAGGAGCCAGTCATCAACCCCCGGGTACGGAAAAAACCAATCTTTTGGCGGCTCGGAAAAACCCGATGCTTGAGTGGATTAAGTAAGATGTGAATGAATGCCGTAAATTCACCGAATGGCATGATGCATCGAGAAATCAGCTCATACTTAATCCGATTGCGCTGCAAAAGTACTGGACTATCAACCTGAAATTTTTCAGTCTGGAAAATATTCCATCCAATGCAGCCCGTCAAAGTATCTCTCAGTTGGTAGAAAAAGGCTTATGCCATTATGACCCTTGCACCAGACTGCTCACCTTAATTTAAATCCGACCTTCACCACCCCTTGGTAACATTTTGATTTTAAACGATTAAATATCGTGCCAACCATATATTCGAATAGAATATATGCTTCAAAATCAAATGATTACGTTATTTTGGTGGTGAAAGTGGGTTAAATCCTTCGCCCCCATTATTGATCGACAATATGATGATTAAAACCTCCGTACTGATAGCCAGTGCAGAATAGCGTTAATACCTTTACACCCCGTTCATCCTGAGCGGAGTCGAAGGGTGATTGGTAAGATCTATCAGAGTCCGGAGTTTCCGCCTTTAGGCCCTATGGGTCCTTCGACAGGACGAACGGAGTGCGGAGGCACAACAACCCGTCAAAGCCATTGAAACCATGTACCAGGGCCTGTTGACGTTTCGTTGCCTGCTCGCAACGAAACGTCAACAGGCCCTGAGTTACTGGCTGTCAGGCTTATTTAATTTATTGTAAATCTCAACAGCCAGAAGATGCATTTCCGGCATGATTTGAAACATTAGCTGTAACTGTTGCAGCAATAAACGGGTTTCAGGCCGCTCGTCGGTTAATTCCGCTTTAGAAAAACGTCCACGACTTTGCACAGAGCCCCCTATCAACTGTTTCTCCAACAATTGCAGATGGTTATCCATGGACTGATATTGTGCCAGCAGCCCTTCGTGAAAAGAGTCTCCAGCCAACAGCATCCGGTGTGCCCCCAGAGTAGAGATATAACTCAGCATGGCATGGGAAAGGGTCAGGAAGCGAAAGCTCTCATCCTTTGCCCGCTGATAGCGGGCCGGTTCAGTCAGCATATTCATAATGGCGGCATTAAGCCGGGCATCCATATTGTGCGCATGACGACGCGCAAGACGATAGGCCAATGTATCCCGTTTACCCGTCTGGTACTGCGTCATAACCTGAGACAGATACTCTCGATGCCTGGCTATGGTCAATGCCATAATCCGATTCAGCCGCCGGGATTCCCAGTCAGGCAGAATAAACACAACCGCAGTGACGGCCAGCAGGCAGCCCAGCAGGGTATCCCCCAAGCGAGGCATAATCACAGCAAAGCCCAATCCCTGCTGGTTAAAACAAAACAACACCAGCAAGGTAATAAACGCTGTTGCCAGATCATAGCGTACGGTACGAAATGCAAAAAACAGAATTCCGCTGATCACCATCAGAACCAGCTGACCTTCCTGCCCCGGAAAAAGGTACAAAAGCGGTATGCCGGTCAGAAGCCCGGCAAGCGTGCCAACGACCCTCTGGGCAAGTTTCTGTCGCGTAGCGCTGTAGCTGGGCTGACAGACAAACAGGATAGTCAGCAGAACCCAGTAACCGGGTTGCAGGTGCAACCCCTGAATCAGCCCGTAACCCAGTGTCAGCGACGTTGCCAGACGAAGGCCATGTCGGAACAGAGGGCTGTCCAGGCGACACTCATGCCAGATACACAGCAGGTGAGCCTTGATTCCCCTGGGGTTGGAATCAGCCAATATGCGCTCGTCGGCGGATATGTCTGAGTCCGGGTGTCCTACAGATGATATTTGTAATTCCACTGTCGTCAGGTTTTTCAGCAGATATTCCAGCTGAACCAGCAGAGATCGCCACTGAGGATTTTCCTGTTGTTGCAGATATTTCAGCGACTGGCGCAGCTCATCAAGAACCGCTGCATTCTCGTTATCATGCAAATACTCCTGTCCCATGGCCAGAGACCGGGCGATGGCCCGGCATGCCTTAGCCTGAACTCGCAACATTTTCTGAAAGCGAAAAAGAATATCGCTGCGGGAAAAGTGCTCTGCCAGATCCTGATAACGATAATGAGAGGAACTCACCCGTTCATGGATATCCTGGGCAAGAAAGTATATGTGCAGGAAAGGCTGCGCGCTCACGTTGTCCTGTCGGCGGACTCTCTGGAGCAAAGAAGCCTTGGCCTGGTTCAGGGCATTGACAACACTGACATTTTTTCTGGCCAGCTCCAGACGCAAAGGCTGAGGGTTCATATTGGCGACGGGATCAAACAGCTGACTTTTACTGTCAAGATAACCCGCCAGCTCTTTGAATATATTGGCCAGGGATTGCTGCACCGGGCGATCAGGCCAGAGAATATGCCAGACCAGAGACAGCACACCATACCATAGCGCGCCACTGAGCAGCAGCTGCGGCTGCTCCCACAGGCTCTGGCTTGCCCCCGCACCCAGCATGGTGTAAACCGCCAGCAACAGCGAGGCAAAGGTCATACTGCTATACCTTGGCCCCATGGCACCGAGCATGGTAAATCCAAACGTCGAACTGCACAGCCCTAGCGCAAAAAGCAATGGATAATCAAACAGCAGCTCAATGGACAGTGATGCCAGCAGAAAACAGGCCAGCATCATGATCAGCGCTTTAATCCTTCCCCAGAGGTTGTCATCCACTTCAGCCAGGGCTGCGGCAATCACACCCAGTACCACAGGCGTGATGTCATCAGGTGATCCCCGATACCAGGCAGGCAAGGTAACGCCAGTCAGGGCAAAAAAGACTTTTACACTGTAATTAATCCGGTCGTTTGCCCAGTAATTGCGGAAAAAGTGGAAGATCTCAGGGAAGAACATGATGGTAAGCTGATTGCCGGACGATTGATCTAAAGTTTGTGAGCATACCCGAAAAACGCGTTGAGACTAAGTGACGATGGCCGTAACCGCAGAGCAACCACTTTTTAGGAGCGGTTTTATGGCGCTTCACTCAGCAACATCTAACAAAAAACCGGGAAAAATCACTCACCACCATTACTAAAAAAACATAAAACACTAAAAATATGCCATCAGAAAGGCAAAATTATAGAAAAACGCATTATTTTCAGACTAAAAAACAACTAAATCATAAAAAACAGGAATTCATCCTGTTTTACCCTGGCCCTGTTTTTTTTTATTGACTGAACCCCGGTTTTACCAGAAATTAGCGCAGCAACACCAGTTCCTCTCTCTTGTAGACCAGCCTTTGTGAACGATGGTTTGCAGATGAGGAACGGCTGTTTGCTATTTGTCTTGACCGGCATTCAGAGCAGGCAGAGATGGAAGAGTATCCAGACTTCGAAGAAGAGTTTGAAAAAGCGGCCAAAGCTAAAAAGCGTTATCGCACCCGCCAGGCCGACTATGAGAAAAAACGGTCGAAAGCGGAGCTTCACCTTGAACGCAAACGGTTGCGGGAGTTACTCGAAGACGAGCACCTGGTCTTTGACCACTGGTAAACTGCCCCCCGCTACTGATCAGGATCCCTCCTCTACCCAAGGGCTGCAGTTGATCAGCCCGCTTTGATTTATATTGCTGTTGACAAGCGATTACCCGGACCTCTTTTGTGACGATGGAATAAGCGACCATGGCATGGTGACAAAGCATGTTCATAGCAAAAGACGAGTACTACTTTTATAACACCGTTTTACGTATCTGCTGGTCTGCGTATATTCAGTAAAAAGCGCTCTGGTAAGCCATACTTTTTCTCAGCCTTTTAATTTGAATCAGTCATGAACCAGGTTTTCAGCCAGAGCGCAGAATGACCTTTTATCAGGAATTACCCAATGCGAATTGCGCTACTTTCCCGTAACGAGCGGTTATACTCATCCCGCCGCATCATTGAGGCTGCAGAAGCCAGAGGTCATACGATCGATGTTATTGATATTTTGAGTTGCTACATGAATATCAATGACAAACACCCCAGTATTCATATGAAAGGGGTGGAGCTGCCTCATTATGATGCGGTGATTCCACGTATTGGTGCCTCCAACACCTTTTACGGGACTGCGGTTATTCGCCAGTTTGAAATGATGAACTGTTACTCACTGAATGAGTCCCTGGCCATTGCCCGCTCCCGTGACAAGTTACGGTCAATGCAACTGCTGTCGCGTAAAGGCGTGGGCTTGCCGGTTACCGGCTTTGCCAGTGGCCCTGGCGATATCCCCGACCTGATCGATATGGTTGGCGGTGCCCCCCTGGTGATCAAATTGCTGGAAGGCACCCAGGGTATTGGCGTGGTCCTGGCCGAGACCCGGAAAGCGGCAGAAAGTGTCCTGGAAGCATTTATGGGCCTGAAAGCCAATATTATGGTTCAGGAATACATCAAAGAGGCCGGCGGTGCGGATATTCGCTGTTTTGTCATTGGCGACAAAGTCATCGCCGCGATGAAACGTCAGGCACCTGAAGGCGAGTTCCGCTCCAACATTCACCGGGGCGGCAGTGCCAGCCTGGTGAAGCTGACCAAAGACGAGCGGGCTACCGCAGTAAAGGCGGCAAAAGCCATGGGGCTGAGACTGGCAGGTGTCGATATTCTTCGCTCCAATCGCGGCCCCCTGGTGATGGAGGTCAACTCCTCTCCGGGGCTGGAAGGTATTGAGCGGGCAACAGCCAACGATGTAGCCAACTGCATTATTGAATACCTTGAAAATAACTATCGCCGCACGAGTAATACACGAATTACCGGATAAATTCACTTCACCAACCCACCATCACTCTGATTAAAAAAACACCCGAGTGATGCTTTTCAATCCCGGTCTCTTCCTTTCAGGCCTGATGACCGGGGCTGGAGTCTTCCATGGAAAGAGCACAACCCCTAGAGCTATTTGGCCATACCATTTTGCCAGGTACACGACAGCACCTTAATATCCCGGTCGTCAGACTCTACACCGATACGCCCATTGATCTTCGGATTGAGGTTATTCACGGTCGCAAAAAAGGCCCATGCCTGTTAGTGACGGCGGCCATTCATGGTGATGAACTCAATGGCGTGGAAATCTGCCGGCAAATCCTCGGCTATAAAAATCTGGCGAAAATCCATGGCACCCTGATTGTCATTCCCGTGGTTAATCAGCTCGGATTCATCCAGCAAATTCGTTACCTGCCTGATCGCAGAGACCTGAACCGCTGCTTCCCGGGATCCAGCAAAGGGTCTCTGGGCGGAAGGCTCGCCAACCTGATTACTACGGGCATTTTTCCACACGTTGACTACGCCCTGGACCTCCACACCGGAGCCATTCACAGAACCAACCTGCCACAGCTGAGAACCGACCTGACCAACGAGCAATGTCTTGGTCTGGCCAGGGCCTTTGGTGCGCCGGTAATCCTCCACTCATCCCTGAGAGATGGCTCTTTCCGCCATGCAGCCAATGAGTACAACATTCCGGCACTGGTTTATGAAGCCGGTGAAGCACTACGACTGGAACAGGCTTCCATCAAGCTGGGTTTCAAAGGCGTTATGCGTGTTATGCGTCATCTGAATATGCTGCCCGGGAAACCCGCCAAAACACCGGCTATTCAGCCATGGGAGTGCAACCAGAGCCAGTGGCTGAGAAGCTCAAGGGATGGATTGGTGTTACTTCATATCAAACAGGGTCACCTGGTCAAGGAAGGGGACACCATGATGACCATTGTGAATCCGTTTGACGCCAGTGACAGTGAAGGCATCACCGCACCGTTTGATGGTGTTGTTATTGGCCTTAGCCAGCTGCCACTGGCCAATGAGGGCGATGCACTGGTTCATCTTGCCAAAGTCAGCAGTACCCTGGCAGATACCGAGTATGACCAGGAAGTGGTTGAAGAAGTGCTTGACCTGGGTGTTGCCCAGCTGCCGGTACCTGAAAATCACGATTAAACCGTCATTTACCGCCTCAAAATCAGGTGCTTCAACACAGCCCCGGCATATCTCAGAGTGGCAGAATAGGAATCAGCACCCGTCCTGGCCACGTGCAGAGCCCTTGCCTGAATAGAGGGATATGCTGGCGGTTTTATTGGCTGCCTCACTGGTGGCAAAGGCGATGTTGCTTGCAACTGACAATAAGGATTAGCAGTGGATGAACCATAACCAACGGTCGGACCTGTCGGCCAGGTTCGGGCGGCAATACCGAAACCTGCCGGACTACACCTGGGCAAAATATCAAAATTGGCAGGCATGACCAGCTGCAGTTCAGGCTGGAAGGAATCTTCAGTTTGTACCACTGAACGCCAGGCCGGAACCGGCGTTAGCCAGTCATTTTTCTGCAAGCTACTGTAGTTCAGATTAAGCACAGGCTGCCTGCGGGCGACATCAAGCTCCTCAAGGTATTGCCCTTTATCTACCTTCATGTTGCGACAGGACGCTGCGTATATGTCCTCCATCGTCAGGTTAGAATGATCTTTATTCATCATTTCTATCGCAAAGTTGATAAACAATTTACTTTGCCAGATTGAATCCATATCAACACACCATTTGCCCCCGTGAGCCTGAACCTCAGTAAATACATAACCATAACTTGCCATCTGGTCTGCCGAAGGCCATTTTGGAAATTTATCCAGTATGCAAATGCCATCTTCGTTGTAATAAGAGCGCACTCTCAGATGGTGCTCAAAGGCTTGCGCATCCCGGAGTTCAGAGAAACCGTGGAGTACGATAATATCCCGGTCGGACAGTTCCCTGATTTTCTCTGGCTTCAGGAATGATTCATGGGGTAGTTGATGTCTGAAAAGCAGTCGGGTGCCAGAGTTCAGCGCAGCAATTTTTCGTTTTCCTGAATCAAAAGAGACCAGGCAACAGCCAACATGGTCAACGGTTGCCTGTTCTATGAGACGGTTACTGGCACCATCACTGGTAAAGGTCTTATGCCCGGAACCATGACGCCAGAATAAATCAGAAGACGGGTGCTCCCGAAAAACATTTCCGTCATCGTCACAACCCCAGACTTCATGAAACATTGAGAAATGTGAAGAAAATGGTCCCATTAAAAAAACTCCTCAATTTTCTTTCTCCGACTGCTCACTTTTAAAAAGTGTCAGACAGTTTGCTAACCATACGATGATGAAAAAGTTTCATGTTTGATTCGCAATTTCCCCCCCCCATCCCACCACAGCTGCGACCTGCCAATTTGGGTTCTGTTAATCTATTGGGAACGACCAGCGGCCATCGTCCAGCTCTGGATGATGTATATCAAAAAGCAAGAAGGTTGTAATATGCACTAAGGTACCATTGGGGTGACAACTATGTTCACATACACTGAAGGCAATTTTACTAATGTGCACTTTACCGCCGAAAAATCAGGTGCCGTAACACTTTCTCCAGTAAATTTCAGCGTGGCAGAATCGGAATCAGCAGAAGAGTCGGCCATGTGCGAATCTTCCACCGGAGAAAATGGGTACGAATTGATTGGTTGTCTCACTTGCGAGACAAGCGATATTTCTTTCGATCGGAAAACAGGAATAGTAAAGGATGGATCACAAACAGCAACCGGCACTGATCGGGCGGCAAAACCTTCAGGATTACACCTGGGCAGAATATCAAAATCGGCAGGCATGATCAGCTGCAGTTCGGGCAGGGAGGCGTCTTCAGTTTGTACCACTGAGCGCAAGGCCGAAACCGGCGTCAGCATGTTATTATTCTTCAAGCCTTGGTGGTTCAGTTGCAGAACCGGTTGCCTACGGGCGGCATTGAGTTCAGCAAGGTATTGCTGTTTATCAACATTCAGAGTAAATCTACAGGAATCAGAGTATATATCCTCAATTTTCATGTCGTCAGCATCCTGTCTTTTCATATCGTCTATCGCAAAGTTAGTCCACAATTTACTTTGCCAGATTGAATCCATATCCACGCACGCTTTGCCCTCGGGACCGTGAACCTGAATCTCAGAAAAAACGAAACCGTAACTTGCCATCTGGTCAGCCGAAGGCCATTTCGGGAATTCATCCAATATGCAAGTGCCATCGTCGTTATAATAAGAGTGCACTCTCAGATGGTGCTCAAAGGCTTGCGCATCATGAAGTTCAGAGAAACCATGGAGCACAATAATGTTCCTGTCGGACAGTTCCTTGATTTTTTCCGGCTCCAGGAACGATTCATGGGGTAGTTGATGTCTGAAAAGCAGTCGAGTGTCAGGGTTCAGCGGAGCAACTTTTCGTTTTCCTGAATCAAAAGAGACCAGGCAACAGCCAACATGGTCAACTGTTGCCTGTTCTATCAGACGGTTACTGGCACCATCAGTAGTAAAGGTCTTGTGCCCGGTACCATGACGCCAGAATAACTTGGAAGATTGGCTACCCCGAACAACATTTTCGTCGTCGCCCCAGAATTCATGAAACATTGAGAAATGTGAAGAAATTGGACTCATTAGAAATATCTCCCCAATTTTCTTTCTATGTTTAACAGGTTTCAGGTAACTTTCTGACCATACGATAATGAAAAAGTTTCATCTTTGACTTCAGAAGTACCTGACTTTCAGTACCAATAGAATGATGCCAACAGCTTCGACAACTGCAGAAACAACTGGAGTTTATCGCCACAATCCAGTTGCGCAGCCCGGGAATAACACCGGAATAATCGCCCGAGTGCCCTGGCGAAAAGTCCGTACCTGTACCATTGCGTTTGTCGGCGCGGGTTTTATCGCTGCTGCGATCGCGTCCGGTACTTTTATACCTTCCGCGGTTTTTGCCACTGCCGGGCTTATTTGCCTGGCAACTGCACTTTGTCAAATCCTTCCCCCATCGTCATTAACTCAAAGTAGCATTGTGCAACTTTCACCAACAGCAGGCTCACTGGCTCAGGCTGAATCACTTCTGCCCGGTTCGCAGGGCCTTGCAGCCAGTAATGACCGCCAGTCCGATACCCAGCCCATCCGGACAGTCATCACCGGGAACAGCACAGAACTGCCTGCCATTGCCGAAACTCTGCAGGGCATCCTGAAGGCCCTTGGATCGGTCGCGCAGACGTTTCCCAATTTCTCCCGGTTCTGCTCCGCAGAGGTCTCCAAACGTTTCCTGGAGCTGCGCAAAAGATCCAGCGATGTTCCCTTTGAGCAAAATCTCAATGGTGGGGCCTGTCCCAGGGCCAGTGCCGCTAACTTTAGAAATTATGCCCTCTCCAAGCACAGCAATATAAGCTGTCACGAGGCATACTGCGCCATGCCTGGTCAGGCATACCATGCCAACTACATCGACATGCATTACGGTCGATTCATTGCGGCACAGGGGTCCGTCAACAGAACCCATGACCGTTTCCTGCAGCTGCTGGCAGTGAACGATACGGCCATCTCCGTTGCCCTGGTCACTGAAAATGAGCTCAAGCGCCCTGATAACACCCGCATTGGACCAACCGACATTGATCAGCCGAAAACCATTCCTGCACTGGAAATCACCACCACAACAGGAACGGAGACATTGCCTTCTGTATCAGTAAGCCTGGTCGGTTCAATGGATCTGCCAGATATGAAGCTGAGGATTGACCAACTGGAAATTAATGGCAAACCGCACTTTCGCATCAATGAAATGGGGTGGGTTGATGGAACAGCCAGCAATCCGGTGAGGCTGGCAGCCATCACGATGATTGCCGAAACCTTGAGAAAACACCCCGCAGTGCTGGAACGGGCAAATAATCCGATGGTGGTTAACTGTAACGCGGGGGTAGGCCGGACCGGTACATTTATTGTCGCCAGCGATATCATTCGCCACTATGGGCAAAATCCACAAGGGGGCCCACTGGATATAGACAGTAAGATTCTTGCCGCCAGACAGCGCAGATCATTGAAGTTTGTGCAAAACTCCCTCCAGTACCAGAACCTGGTCACATTGCAAGAGAACCGAAACGCCATACTGCAGGCTATGTTTGAGGCAGGGGTATGCAATCCTGGCCCCTGAAAGGTTCACACCTGAAGAGTTAACCCGCAGGTTGCCCCACGGATAAACCACCAAGAGGCCAGGAGCCTGTCGGTTAAACGGACACAGCCGCTTTGATATGGGGATGGGCTTGATAATTCACCAGCTCAAAGTCATCAATGGAAAACTCAAACAGATCACGAATGGCCGGGTTTAGCTTCATCCGGGGTCGCTGGTAAGGTGTGCGGCTTAACTGCTCTTCTGCCTGTTCAAGATGATTCGCGTACAGGTGAGCATCACCAAAGGTATGAACAAAATCACCGGGTTCCAGGTCACAGACCTGGGCAATCATCATCGTCAACAGCGCATAGGAAGCAATATTAAAAGGCACTCCCAGAAAGATGTCAGCGCTGCGTTGATACAACTGGCAGGACAACTTGCCATCCAAAACATAAAACTGAAAGAGGCAGTGGCACGGTGGTAACGCCTGACGCCCCATAGCGGCATTGTCTTTTGGCGAGTAGGCGACATCCGGAAGTACCGATGGATTCCAGGCGCTGATCACCATCCGTCTTGAATCCGGGTTGGTTTTGATTTCATTCAATAGCCACTGAATCTGGTCGACCACTTCACCATTGGCCCCCTCCCAGCTGCGCCACTGTTTGCCATAAACCGGGCCGAGACCACCGTCGTCGGTTGCCCACTCATTCCAGATCCGGACACCGTTTTCCTGCAGGTAGCCGATATTGGTATCCCCTTTGAGGAACCACAATAATTCATGAATGATTGAATTCAGATGACACTTTTTGGTGGTCACCAGTGGCAAGCCCCGGGAAAGATCAAACCGCATCTGATAGCCAAACACACTGTAGGTACCCGTGCCGGTCCGATCCGCTTTGAACGTGCCATGGTCTTTTACATGGCGCAGGAGGTCCAGATATTCTTTCATCGTTTTTTCGATCCACTATTTCGTTGCTTAGGCTCTGGGCAGTTTCTGTGCTTTGGGCTGTTATTAGCCCTGGTCTTTGCCTGCCAGGCGGCGTCATCACTATTCATACCATTCACCAGTGAATGGTGACGATAACCCCAGACCATAAACACTATACCCATAACGACCATCGGCAAAGACAACAGCTGCCCCATGGTCAGCCAGTCGAAGGCGATAAAACCAAGCTGGGCATCCGGCTCCCGGACAAACTCAACGGCAAACCTTGCCAGCCCATAGATCAGCAGAAACAGTCCGGAAATGGCCATTCTTGGCCTGGGCTTTGCTGAAAACCACCACAGTATGCCAAACAGCACGAGCCCTTCCAGGAAGAACTGATAAAGCTGGGAAGGGTGTCTTGCCATTTGACCGGGATCGGTAGGAAACACCATGGCCCAGGGCACATCGGAGGCTCTGCCCCAAAGCTCGCCACCAATAAAGTTTCCTATTCGACCAAGGCCCAGCCCCAAAGGTACCAGTGGGGCAATAAAGTCCGTCACCTGAAAAAAGCCTTTACCCTGAGAACGGCCATAGAGCCACATGGCCACAAGCACCCCAAGCAGGCCACCGTGAAAGGACATGCCGCCATCCCACACTTTGAACAGCCAGAGCGGGTCTCTGACAAAATAGTCAAAGTGATAGAAGATGACATACCCGAATCGTCCACCCAGGATAACTCCGACAGCCCCATAGAAAACCAGGTCACTGACCTGTTCCGGACGCCACAGGCCACCGGATCTCCGGGCACGAATACCACCCAGCCAGAGTGCCAGGGCGAAGCCTGCAAGGTACATCAGGCCATACCAGTGCACACTCAGGGGGCCAAGGCTGAACGCCACGGGATCTATCTCAGGATACGCAATCACAAACCATTTCCGATCAGTAAAATACAGTTCAAGTGTACCAAGGTAACTGGCTTCTGAGCCAGCCGGAAACAGTTGAAATAAAAGAAAAGTCGTTGATGTCTTCGCCCATAAACCTGTCTTAACGGATTAGCTTTGAAAATATACTGTCGTCCAGCTGTTTGGCCTGGGTGCCATCCAGTTTATAGCCGGGCAGGCCGGTATTTTTCATCTGAATCATTATATGACCACCGTAGACCATAAACTGCTCCGTAAGACCGGGAGTACCGCAGGTTGACATCGACTGTTGAACTGCCTCAGAGAGCCCGGTTCGATCTTTATTGCTTTTGCAACCGGTGAAAAGGTCCATTCCCATAATGGCGGATAGCTCTCTTAATTTTCCGGAGAAATAAAAGGGACCTGCTTGTTCGGCAACCTGTTGCAGGCCGCCAGGTGTGTTGTACAGCGCCCATAAATCATCAGCCAGTTCCTTTGCCCTGTACTGGTTGCTGGCGGATAGTGCTGGCAGCTTTTCTCCCAGTAAGCCGCCGTACTGATGGTTTGAACCGACTAATTGTTGCAGTGCAGCGCCATTGACCTCCATCACCGTTTTCCAGGTGTTGGCATTAGCCATCAGGATTTTGCCAGACAATGATTTTTGCCGGTCTGCCAAGGCCAGTTTATTACAGGGTGCAACCAGCATGACGGGCCGAGGCCTGATTTTCACGGCAGCGGACCTGCCATCAGCGTAATGAATGGTTAGCGTGCGCTCTTTATTGGACATTTCCATTAACTTTTCGTGCAGCTTTTCAGTCCATTCTTTCTCATTTTCAAGGCCTGCGGCTCTGGCAATACGACTATCACGGATCTGATCCGGGCTCAGTAAATTCAAGTACAGGCAATCCAGCTGAATGGGTTGGTGATCGGGGTTTTTCATGGCATTTTGTAACGCCGGTTTATGGTTGTGAAGCAGAAGGGCGGTAAAGATTTCATCGAGGCGCTGGTCGGTTATGCGATCTACATTCTCTCCTTTTTCCTTGTAGGCATAAGGGCAGCCGACCCGGATATGCCTGGCCGTCTCCTGACCATCAACTTGCATGGTGTAGGCCAGCATATTTATTGCATGAGGCGAGTTCCGCTCCATTGAAAGAGCCAATTTGTCATGATAGCCATTTGCAAAAGGGTCTCTGTTTCCAGCATCAGCAGTGTCATCATGGAGACGCATGGACGCTGCCGGAGTGTATTCAAGAGTGACCTGGTGCCATTGATCATGCTGATAAATATGAAGTCGGCTGCTGAACGACGTGCTATCCTCTGCCAGAACCTTCATAAGTTCCTGTTCAAATAGATCGGCATTAAATCGTTTCTTTAGCTGCTTGTGCAGTCCGGTGAGTTCCTGAATGGCGTCAGGAACGCACTGGACCGTCTTGCCGGTACTGGTCTGTGCGATTGCCCTTTTACTATCGATAATTGCAGCGATTTCCCCGTCAGCCTTTTTCTTTCCAGACTGAGTATTGGATAACCGCCTGACCACTTCGGCATAGATATCCACCTGTCCAAGATATTGCTCGCCACCTCTGAAATCGTATTTGGCGGCATCCCGTATATATCTTTTCAAGCCCGCTATATCATCTTCAATAGCGCCAGTCATTGCTATCAGTCTTGCACTGAGATGTTCGCTGCCACTGCCAACCAGCTGCCTTGCCTGTTGCAGTGGGCCGCCCTCAATGTCGGGCCAGTGTGGCGCTATCCACCTCATATCCGGACCATTTTCCAACAATAAGCGTTGCGTCCAGTGGATGAACGATTGCACTTTTTCCCGGTGCGCCGTTAACTGGTCAGCCAGCTTTTCTATTTGTTCCGGGGTATTTATGGTTGTGATGGCAAGCTGTGTGGATCGGCTTTGCACATCAGCAGGAGATGGTTTGCAGCTATCGGTCGTGATGCATATTGGTGTTTTTTTTATTTCTTTAAGTCTCGATATAAACGGTTCAGGGTTATTGACCCTGGGAAGTAGCTGATTGATGTTTTCCAGAATTTCTTTTTTTCTGGAGGGTGGGGGTAGCGCTCTCTGCTGGCTGGTTCTTGAATCTTTTATGTCTTCAGTAAGCTGGATCGCTGTGCTAATCAGTGGTTGCAGGTTATCTATAATCTTTAGTCGGCTGTTGACAGGAATTAAACAGAATATGTCACCTGATGGCATTGTCAGGGTGATTGTCAGATCTTTTGGCAAATTCAGTTGTGTGACTAAATTTTTATAGCTATTGAAAGCTTTTTTGTCGGAGAGATCATTGTTCAGAACACCATTATTTATGGACTCCATTAACGATTTCAGCGCTCTATCAGATTCACTGATATAGTAATTTTCTGAATTTTCCCGATGAATTTTCGCAAGCTCTCCATCCGTTGAGAGCAGCTCTTCCAATTCCTGCTCGGGTACAGAACAGTTTTTTTCATCCACAAGAGGGCTTGCACTAACTGGCTTTATTGTTTCAAAGCTGGTGATCGCTTTTGTTCCCTGCTGCCCATCATCTGCCTGTATGCCGGGCTCATTCAGCCTGACTGGTGATACATCTTTATGGTATTTTTTTTTGGCTGGTTTACTTTCTGGTGTCGAAAAATCGTGGATAAAGCTACTGGAGCCAGGCTTGTTGGGTTCAATGGGAGGAGCCATGGGTAAATCCTTTTTAGCTAAAAACCGCAAAGTTCAAAAATTCAATCTCAATACTGAATGTCTGATATATCGCCATTTTTAACACCCGCTAAACTTGTTTCCCATCAGCTTTGTGGGCCTGGTCCGCTGACCTCAAAAAACAGCAATTAAGTTTTCACGTGTTTGGAGTTTTCGCTCAGTCACAAATTGAAAATTATCAGAAGCACAATCCGAAAAGCTCACTATAATTGCTCAGCATCTTCTAAAAAAAGCAGAGCCATTGCTATGAATCTTTCCGTCCCTGGCAGCAAACCTGCAATTGATATTCCTGCAATTGATATTGTTGTGGGCTCTGAGTCAAAAATGAAAATTAGTGCCGTAGAGAAAGCTTTTGCTCGCTACCAGGTTAATCTGATTGCAACCAAAGCACGCTCCGGAATAAATAGCCAGCCCGTTGAAAACGAAACCCTTACGGGAGCTGGCAACAGAATAAAAGACGCGAAAGCAAAGTACCAGGCAGCTGATCGTGACGCTGATTTTTTGTTGGTGGCCATTGAAAATGGTATTTTCCATGAGCAGGTCAACGGTCAGAAAGTATGGTTAGATAAAGCCGTCGTTATTATCGAGACATCCGGGGGCATGCAATACATCAAGGAAACATCACCGGTACTATTGCCTGCTGAGTGTGTGACTATCGCCAGACAAAGGGGATTTGAAAATACAACGGTAGGCCAGGTTATGGCCGAAATAGACAGTACGGTTCAGCATGATGACCCCCACTCAAGCTTGCCACCTTTTAAATCCCGTCAGGAATATCTGGCAGAAACACTGGTTGAAATGGTGAGCACCTTAGAGCGGGAAAAACGGATAAATCAAGTGTGAAATGCTACGCCAGAATCAGTATTAAGTAGCTGGCCATATGGAATCGAATATTTCTGGCTACTTGGGCTGGTACTATGCGAGGCACAACGGAGGGAGCATAGCCGTAGCTATGTGACCGGAGTTGTAACGAAGCACGACTGCATGGATGCAGGAGCTAGAGCAACGCAGGAGCAGTTGCCGGGAGTGTCGGCACAAGGAGTCAGAAATATATGATTTCATATGGTTAGCTACTTACAACTGGATAATGAACGGATCAGCCGGTGTTAAGCCAAAAACTGTATTCCAACAATAAACAGAAACAGGGCAAACAATTTCTGTAGCTTGTCTGCGGCAAGTCCATGAGCAATACGGGCACCAATTCGCGCAAATAGAACACTGGTCAAGACAATCCCCAGGAAAGCAGGCCAATAAACATACCCGGTAGCCAGAGCAGGCAGGCCTGAACTCTTTTCACCCAGAGCCATGTTGGATAAGGCTCCCATCACGGCAATAGGGAAGCCGCAGGCCGCCGAAGTACCCACTGCCTGCTGCATTGTCAGGCTGATTCTGCGCAAAAACGGCACAGACAGAGTCCCACCACCAATACCAAACATACTGGAGACAGTCCCAATGACAACACCGGCACTCACCAGCATTGATTTCCCCGGCGCTCTGCCACCTTCATAAACCTTAAACCCGAACCACATTTTTGCTGACACCAGGATCGCAAATACACCAAGAAGCTTCTGCAACAGATGCCCACTCAGATTCACGGCGGTATACACCCCGAGAAAAGCACCGGCAAGAATACCGACACTTAACGTGGCAAATATCCGCCATCGAACAGCTCCGGCATCCTGGTGCGCTTTAATGGAGCTTACCGATGTGACCACCATGGTAGCCAGAGATGTGCCTACCGCCAAATGGGTCAAAACCTCAGGGGACATACCCTGGACGGTGAAGCTGAAGATCAGTACAGGAACAATAATCAGCCCGCCACCAATACCAAATAAACCGGCCATTACTCCGGCACAAGCCCCCAGGACAAGGTAGAGTAGAAAGAGCATTGTTATCCCTTATAAAAAAACAGATTAACAATTATACGACGATAAACTATTATCAGGTGAGTCTATTTTCAGGGAATACCTATTAACCTGGATATTTCAATGATGATAAGCAAATTAAATAAAATATCTTTTTTGAGATTTTTATGAAAATCAACCAACTCTTACGACCAATATTTATACGACTAATATTTATACGACAAAGTATATTCAAATAATCGAAAAACTAATCTAGAATGGCTGGATGCCTATTAAACAGTTGGCTATTTTATCCCCACCCCACTCTTTTCTTTTACAAATAATTCCTGAAAAATCAAAACGTAAAAGGTATAGACATTCTTATCCATTAGTTCTATAACGTTAATGTACGCACACTTTTTTCATTATTGATAATGTGTCGTTCAAAAGGATAGAAAGACTTCTGAAAATCATAACTAAGCAGTACGCCTTAAAAGACTCACAACGATCAGGCGAGGGGGAAACAGATGTCCATATTTGCTCAATACCAGCAGAGATACGAGTCCGTCCAGCAGGAAGAGATGAGTCTCACAGAGTACCTGGAACTCTGCAAAAAAGATCCCTGGGCTTATGCCAACGCCGCTGAACGTATGTTGAAAGCGATTGGTGAGCCTGAGGTGATTGACACTTCCCGGGATCCACGTTCAAGCAGGATCTTTTCCAATAAACTGATTAAGCAGTACCCGGCGTTCAAAGAGTTCTATGGCATGGAAGAAGCCATTGAACAGATCGTCTCTTATTTCAAGCATGCCGCACAGGGCCTGGAAGAGAAGAAACAGATTCTCTACTTACTGGGGCCAGTGGGGGGCGGTAAGTCATCCCTTGCGGAAAAATTAAAGCACCTGATGGAGAAAGTACCGTTCTATGCCATCAAAGGCTCTCCGGTTTTTGAATCTCCCCTGGGCTTATTCAATCCGGATGAAGATGCCGACATTCTCCAGGAAGAGTATGGAATACCAAACCGGTATCTTAAGTACATCATGTCTCCCTGGGCCGTTAAACGGCTGAATGAGTATGGTGGTGATATTTCCAAATTCAGAGTGGTTAAACTCTACCCAAGTCGTTTGAATCAGGTTGGTATCGCCAAAACCGAGCCAGGTGATGAGAACAATCAGGATATTTCCAGCCTGGTGGGTAAAGTCGATATTCGTCAGCTGGAAGAGTACTCCCAGGACGATCCCGATGCCTACAGCTTCTCTGGCGCGCTGTGCCGTGCCAACCAGGGCATCATGGAATTTGTTGAGATGTTCAAGGCCCCCATCAAGGTGTTGCACCCGCTGCTGACCGCAACCCAGGAAGGTAACTACAACAGCACCGAAGGCCTTGGTGCCATCCCTTATGAAGGTATTCTGCTGGCGCACTCCAACGAGTCTGAGTGGCAGTCTTTCCGCAACAATAAAACCAATGAAGCCTTTATTGACCGGGTTAACATCGTCAAGGTGCCTTACTGCGTAAGAGTCAGTGAGGAGATTCATATCTATGAAAAGCTGCTTGAAAACAGCTCCCTCAGGGAAGCCCCCTGTGCACCGGATACCCTGAAGATGCTGGCACAGTTCACCACCCTGTCCCGTATCAAGGAACCAGATAACTCATCTATCTACTCGAAAATGAAGGTGTACGACGGTGAAAACCTGAAAGACACCGATCCCAATGCCAAGCCTTTGCAGGAATACAAGGATATGGCCGGGGTTAATGAAGGCATGAACGGTCTTTCCACCCGGTTTGCCTTCAAGATTCTGTCCAAGGTCTTCAACTTTGATCCTTCAGAGGTCGCTGCAAACCCGGTACACCTTTTGTATGTTCTGGAACAGCAGATTGAGCAGCACCAGTTCCCGGAAGAGATACACGATCGCTATCTGTCGTTTATCAAAGAGTACCTGACGCCCAAGTATATCGAGTTCCTGGGCAAGGAAATTCAGACCGCTTACCTGGAGTCCTACTCTGAGTACGGTCAGAATATCTTTGATCGCTACATCACCTACGCTGATTTCTGGATTCAGGATCAGGAGTACCGTGATCCGGATACCGGCCATATTCTTGACCGTGCTGCACTGAGCGAAGAGCTGGAGAAAATTGAGAAACCTGCGGGTATTGCCAATCCCAAGGACTTCCGGAACGAAGTGGTGAACTTTGTGCTCAGGGCCCGGGCCAATAATGATGGCAAGAACCCCAGCTGGCTGAGCTATGAGAAGATGCGCACCGTGATTGAGAAGAAGATGTTCTCCAATACGGAAGACCTGCTGCCGGTTATCTCATTTAATGCCAAGGGATCCCAGGAAGATCAGCGCAAGCATGCCGATTTTGTGTCACGAATGGTTGCCCATGGCTATACCGAGAAACAGGTTCGCCTGTTATCCGAATGGTATATCCGGGTTCGCAAGTCTCAATAAAAACGACGTCCGCCTGCCGTCACCGACAGGCGGGCATAACTCTTAAGTAGCTGGCCATATGGAATCATATATTTCTGGCTACTTGGGCAGGTGCTATGCGAGGCACAACGGAGGGAGCATAGCCGTAGCTATG